>CANJWF010000017.1 GCA_947478315.1 Sphingobacteriaceae bacterium
ATTCAAAAGGAACTTCTTCAACAAGAAAATCAGGGTTTAATTCTACCTTGGTATCTAAATCAAACGCATTTACATTTAGGATATTACTTAAATCAATATTGGCATCTTTTGAACGATGAATTTTTGCTTGAGCATTCATTGACTTAATTCTCTTTTCAAGTTTATTGAGTTCATCCTCTGAAACTAAATCTGTTTTATTAAGAAGAATTACATCGGCAAAAGCAATTTGTTCTTTACATTCCGAGCTGGTATCAATATGTTGCCAAACGTGCTTTGCATCTACAATAGTTACAATTGCATCGAGACTATATGTTTCTTTTATATCATCATCAACCCAAAAAGTTTGTGCAACTGGTGCGGGGTTTGCCATGCCTGTTGTTTCAACTATAATGTAATCGAGTCTATCTTTTCGTTTCATTAATTGGTCAAGAATGCGAATTAAGTCGCCACGAACAGTACAGCAGATACAGCCATTATTCATTTCAAAAATTTCCTCATCAGCACCGATAACTAATTCGTTATCTACACCTACTTCGCCAAATTCATTTTCAATGACAGCTATTTTTTTACCATGATTCTCACTTAGTATTCTATTTAGCAAAGTGGTTTTCCCAGAGCCAAGAAAACCTGTTAAAACAGTTACTGGTATTGCTTTTTTGTTTTCCATCTTATTTATTTTAACTATTATACAGTAAGTACTGTTTACTTATTACTTCTATGTCATGTACTCTCACATACATTAATGGTTTGCCAATTTTATATACTTTAACTTCTGGCTGCATGAGAATACTTATTGCTGTTTCCACATCTGGGCATCCTTCATCTGGGCATTTTAATTCTGAAACTAAAATCACACAGCCTATATCAGGCAACCCAAAATAAGTCTTTACCCATTGCTTTACTTTCTTAGTAATTTCCTTATTATTAGGATCAAATTCGTTTTTGAAAAAACTCATTTAGTAGTTGATATTGATTGACTGTTAATATTTTTGTTGTTATGGATATATAATACATTTTCTTGTACAATTTCTTCATCCATTAGATGCCTTTTCACAATATCCTCCGCAACTGTTTCATCAACGTTTTTATACCAAATCCCATCGGGATAAACAATTACAATAGGCCCATCATCGCACCTGCCATTACATAAGGTTCGTGTAGTGTGTATTTCATCGTGTAATCCACATTTCTTAATTGATTTTCTTAAAAAATCAATCGCATTGTTTGCTCCATTTAATGTGCATGGCTCTCCGTTACAGAGTATCAAATGTTTTTTTACTTGAATTAAATTTTTTATCGCCATTAGTTTGCTGTCACTTTTGAGTTTTTGAATATGGTTACGATATAAATTGTAACTACCAATAGCATAAATGTTAATCCGATAAACGAATTTGCAGTTGGGCTTAATTCTATTGTCGGAAAAAATGCAGATGCTATTTTGTAAAATGCAATTGTAAAAGACATTAAAACAATTGCCCATCCAATCCATCTTCGGTAGTTAATTATTAGTGATTGATTGGATGTTTTATTTAATATGCTGTATAAAATTCTGCCATCAATGGTGTCAATTGCTATCATTCCTGCCGAAAATATTAAGCCCATTAACATAGAGGCGAACACTCCACCTTGTTGAGAAGCAGCATATCCCCATGCAGAAGCTTGTGTGGCAGTATCGAACACGGTAGCAAATAAAACGCCAATTAAAATAATTGACAATGGATTTGAACTGTTTTTTAGTTTATTAGGAAGCAGTTTTGTACGCCAACCTATTATTTTATGAGAATTTTTGCTTAATAAACTTTTTAAATTCAAAAATCCAACCATCAATAATAAAATTACTGGTATCCATTCTGCAATACCTAAAACCCAAATAGGCATACTTATTTTATTACTGACTAAACTCACTAATAGCGCAATAATGGTAACTACTAAACCGTGACCAATAGCAAACAATGTTCCTATCCATTTTGCATAACAAGAATTTAGGCTATTGTGTCGCATAGTAATTCCATCAATAATTGCAATATGGTCAGGGTCTAAACCATGCCGTAATCCTAACGCAAGCATTAATACAACTCCAGAAAAATCAATGGTTATAGATTCCATTTTTATTGCTTGTGTTCTTTTAGCATTTTATTGTGGTCACTTTTCATCTTTTCATGGTCTTTAATCATTTGTTCGTGTTGCTTTTTGATTTCTTCATGCTCACGAACAATGGTATTGTGTTGTTCCTGAATTGATAAATCTTCCATTGTTTTTTCATCGTGCATTTTTTCAACATTAATATGATTTGTAGTTAATGCTTTATGTTCTGCAACTATTTTTTTATGCTTTTCTAACATAGCGGAATGCTGTTCTTCCCAATGTTGGTGGAATACTTCATTGGTCGTATCAGCAATTTGTTGGTGCTTTAAGACCCATGCGGTATGTTCTTTTTCCAATTCATTGTGTGTTGCCTCCATTAAAGAATCTTCCTTTTCTAAAGCTACATGAGTTGCTTTTAATGCTTCGTGCAAGGGTTCATGATGGTCGCAGCCTGCATAGGTGGAAGATAACAGGATAAGTATTATCATTCGTAGAGTGGATTGTATGCTCATTTTTTAATTCGTTGAAGGATGAATATTTATGATACTGTTTCAATATGGTTAGTCGTCCATGCTGGAAAGTCATCATGAAAAACAAATCCCGATTCCCATTGCGCTATTTCCTGCTCCGAGCACAGACAATTGTTTAAGTCTTTAATAATTTTTTCCTTATCCATTTCTTGACCAATCAAAACCAATTCATTCATTCTATCACCAAAGCGTTTATCCCATTTATCTTCAATGTATTGCTGATTATCAACAAAATAGGAATAAGTAATTCGCTCATCGAATGGCATACTACACCACCATACACCAGCAGGGTCGGCTCTCAATGACCCACCTGCCTGACTCCAATTAATGGCTTGGTCTTGTCTCGATGCTAGCCAAAAAAGCCCCTTACTTCGAATAACAGAAAAAGGGAAATCATCATTCAAATATTTCCAAAATCGTGCAGGATGAAATGGTCGTTTATCTCTGAATACAAATGAGGAAATGCCGTATTGTTCCGTTTCAGGAGTATGTTCATTAGCCAATTCTTTCATCCATGCAGCAGAACTCGATGCTTTTTCAAAATCAAATAATTGCGTATTTAATATTTCGTTGAGATTCACAACACCAAAAATCGAATCAATAATTTTTGCATCACTATTTAACTTGTGAATGATGGCTTTTAATTCATTAACTGTTTTTTGTGTAACCAAATCAGTCTTATTAAGAATAATCACATTTGCAAATTCTATTTGGTCGGTAAGTAGATTTACAATATTTCTATAATCGTTAGGATCGTCATTATTCAAATTTCTATCTTGAATATGCTCATTCGTAGAAAAATCTTTAAAGAAATTAAAGCAATCAACAACAGTAACCATGGTATCTAATACAGAGAATTTTGATAAGTCAATACCCTTTTCCTCATCAATAAAACTAAATGTTTGCGCAACTGGCATAGGTTCAGAAATTCCTGTCGATTCAATTAACAAATAATCGAATTTGTTTTCCTTCGCTAATTTTTCCACCTCCAACATTAAATCTTCACGCAAGGTGCAACAAATGCACCCATTACTCATTTCTACCAATTTTTCTTCCGTACGAGAAAGCGTATGTTCGTTTTTCACTAATTGAGCATCAATATTTACTTCGCTCATGTCATTAACAATAACTGCTACTTTTAAATTTTTCTTATTATGCAATACATGGTTAAGCAGCGTAGTTTTTCCTGCCCCAAGAAAACCACTTAATACGGTTACAGGTAATTTTTTCATGTTTAAATAAATTGCGTATAAATGAATCAACATCACGGCTTAGCCACAATGAAATAACGGATGAGCTCTAACTCATGAGCATTGTATCTGAAAAAATGATGCGTGTTTGCTTATTTTGGAAGGCAAGCAGATGGCTTCAAAGGCAGTTCTTATCCATATAAGTAAAACCGAATGAACTTATCCTTTCGATCGAAATGCGCAATCATGTCCCTTAAGTGTAGACGCACTACATAGCTGTGGCATATTCAGAGAACCAAAACGCCAAACAAAAATATTAGACGCTAAACACTCATGAATACAAGAAGAAAAAATCAGCAAACAGGAGGACCTCTAAGAGAGAAAGTATATTTGGGAGATTTTATTGTATTAGATACAAATATGGGCAAAGTAGCCTCAAAAATATCTAAAAAGACCTCGAATAAAACTTGGGGTTTAGGCAGAATAGATGGAGATACAAAATGGTAATCACAAACAGCGCAACTATGCGCTACTTCGCAAAAGTGTGTGTCTGTTATTGAGCAATGCTCATCGTTCAAATGACTCAAGTCATGCACCACCTTCCCGACGATTGGAAGGAGCAGCAATGCAAGCAATAACACTGAAATATGTGTCTTAATTTTGAACATTTAAATAAAACAGTAAAAAAAGAAAGTAAATTGGTTGGATAAAACTCAGAAATACAAAAAAGCGGTGTATAAAACTGAAAGTTAAGTTTTATACACCGCCAGTAGTGGGAACAACTGGGTTCGAACCAGTGACCCCCTGCTTGTAAGGCAGGTGCTCTGAACCAGCTGAGCTATGCTCCCATTAACCTCAATGCTTTTCGGTGTACGAAGATATATGATTTTTATTTGTCAACAAATTTTTTTTACAAAAAGTTAATTTCAACGTATGATAATAATCTAAAATGGATTATTCTTTAGGTATTAAGGCTTTTCTAGATAATTTCATTTTACCCTGCTTATCAACAGCAAGCAATTTAACCTCTATCTTATCTCCAACATTAAACACGCCATCCATTTTTTCAAGACGGTCATGGCTTACTTCAGAGATATGCAATAACCCATCTTTACCTGGCATAATTTCCACAAAAGCACCAAAATCAAGTATCGACTTAACCGTACCATTATAAATTTCTCCAATTTCAGGTTTAGCTACAATGGCTTTTATACGAGCTAATGCCTTTTCTACCGATGATTGATCTTCTCCAAATACTTGAACATAACCCACATTATCTTTTTCTTCAATAGAGATGTTAGCCCCTGTTTCACGCTGCATTTCTTGAATAATTTTTCCTCCAGGACCAATAATTGCTCCTATAAATTCACGTTCAACGGTAAACGAAACTATTCTTGGTGCGTGCGATTTATAGGTATCACGAGGAGATGAAATAGTCTTTTTCATCTCATTTAAGATATGTAAGCGCCCTTCTTTTGCTTGATTCAAAGCTTTTGTTAAAACTTCTTGCGAAAGTCCATTAACTTTAATATCCATTTGACATGCCACAATTCCATTTTCTGTTCCGGTTACTTTAAAGTCCATATCGCCTAAATGATCTTCATCCCCTAAAATATCAGAGAGTACCGCATATTTACCCGTTTTTTCATCCGTAATCAACCCCATGGCGATACCCGAAACAGGAGATTTTATTTTTATACCAGCATCCATCAAAGCCAAAGTTCCGGCACACACGGTAGCCATAGAAGAAGAGCCATTAGATTCTAATATATCGGAAACAATACGAATGGTATATGGGTTTTCATTTTCGGGTGGTAACACTTTACGCAAGGAACGCATAGCCAAATTTCCATGCCCAACTTCTCTACGACCAGGTCCACGATTCGGTCTTACCTCTCCTGTAGAAAATCCAGGAAAATTATAGTGTAAAAGAAATTTTTGTGTTCCTGCAATAAAAGCACCGTCTATCATCTGTTCATCATCTTTAGAGCCCAATGTAACAGTAGTTAACGATTGGGTCTCTCCGCGCGTAAAAATAGCGGAACCGTGAGCTGCTGGCAAATACGATATTTCACTCCATATTGGACGTATTTGAGATAACCCTCTACCATCTAAACGCAAATTTTCTTCTAAAAGCAACGTACGCACTGCGTCATACTCTACATGATGAAAATATTTTTTCGCCAAAGCTATCGATTGCTCATCTTCAACTCCTGCTTGAGCAAAGTCCAACAATAAATTATTCAATATCTCTTTAAACGCATCTGTTCTTTCTTGCTTAGACGAGCCCGAACGCGCCACTTGATAAACTTTATCGTATGTTTGGGCATACACTTTCTCTTTAATAGTTTCATCACTGAGTTCGTGTGAATACGTGCGCTTTTGGGTTTTACCTACCAATTCGGTCAACTCTCGTTGTGCCTTCACTTGTAGTTTAATGGCCTCATGAGCAAAAGATAACGCTTCAAGCATTTCAATTTCTGAAATCTCATCAGCCTCCCCCTCTACCATAACAATATCTCTATCCGAACCTGCTACCATAAATTCTGATGTAGCACGGCTTAACTCAGACAGCGTAGGATTGATAATCAATTTCCCATCTATTTTAGCAACTCTCACCTCAGAGATAGGACCATTGAAAGGAATATCAGATACCGACAACGCTGCAGAGGCCGCCAAGCCAGCTAAACAATCAGGCATTATTTCTTTATCGGCAGAAATCAAGGAAATCATAACTTGTACATCGGCATGATAATCTTCGGGAAACATCGGCCTTAAAGCTCTGTCAACCAATCGGCTAATCAACACTTCGTAATCAGAAAGCCTAGCCTCTCGCCTAAAAAAACCGCCTGGAATTTTTCCTGTTGCAGCATATTTTTCTTGATAATCAACCGAAAGTGGCAAAAAATCTATTCCTACTCTCGCTTCTTTTGTAGCAACAACCGTTGCCAAAAGCATCGTATTTCCCATTTTCACTACAACAGAACCATCGGCCTGCTTAGCTAATTTACCAGTTTCTATCTCTATGGTACGTCCCCCACCTATATCCAACGTTTTTTTTATTGCATTATAATAACTCATTGCACTACTAACTTAGTCTCTCTTTAAAATTTGATTGTTTACAGTATAAATGAAAAAAGCCACCCATTGATAGAGTGGCTTCTCAAGGAAATATTACTTGATGATATCCCTTAACTCTAAGGCTTTAACAATTGCTCTATAGCGCGAAATATCTTTATTGTAGAGATAAGCTAATAAAGCTCTACGTTTCCCTACCAATTTTTGAAGGGCTAATTGTGTAGAAAAATCTTTTCTATTTTTTTTCAAATGCTCTGTAAGATGCTTTATTCTATAAGAAAATAAAGCTACCTGACCCTCTGCAGAACCCGTATCAGTTTCGCCTTTTCCGTGCTTTTTGAAAATTTCTATTTTAACCTCGTTACTTAAATACATTACCTGAATAATACTAAAGCGTTAATAAATATTTGAATTGAACCGCAAAGTTATAATTTTAACTCGAAAAATAAATTAATACTCCCAAATATTGACAACCCATTGAAATTCTCTTCAAGATTTTTACACAACAACGTTTATAACTGTTATTCCATATTTACAGAGAAACCAATTCAATCGGTAACTTTGACACTTTCAACTGTTTCTTAACAATTCCCTAAATTAAAAATTAATGGCAGGCATTTACATCCATATCCCTTTTTGCAAAAAAGCGTGTCACTATTGCGATTTTCATTTTTCTACTTCGTTGAAATACAAAAGCGACATGATAAACGCCATTATGAAAGAACTCGTCTTACAACAAGCCTACTTAAACACAACAACATTAGAAAGTATTTACTTCGGAGGAGGAACACCTTCTTTACTCACACAAACCGAATTAACACAAATATTCGATGTAATAACCAAACTGTACCAAATTGCGAACGATGCAGAAATAACTTTAGAGGCCAATCCCGACGATTTAACTTCCCGCAAGTTATCAGAATTAGCACAAACACCTATTAACCGTCTAAGCATAGGGGTACAATCTTTTCATGATGAAGATTTACAATGGATGAATCGCCCACATCATGCACATGAAGCTACCAATTCTATAAAACGTGCTCAAGATACTGGTTTCGACAATTTAACTATTGATTTAATTTATGGCTATCCACTTCTCTCCGATACTAAATGGATACAAAACATAAACCAAGCGACTTCACTGGCTATACCACATATTTCCGCATACTGCATAACAGTAGAGCAAGGAACAGCATTGGCACATCTAATAAACAACAAACAACAAGCAACAATAATAGATGAGCAAGGTGCAAATCAGCTATTACTTGCCATGGATTTATTAGAACGCAAAGGATTTGAACAATATGAAATTTCTAATTTTTGTCAAACCAACAAACAAGGGAAACACAACGCTAATTATTGGAAGCAACAAAAATATGTAGGAATCGGTCCCTCTGCTCATTCTTATAACGGAACGACTAGACAATGGAATATTAAAAATAATTTAAAATACATCGAAAGCATTTCTAAAGATTTGATACCTGCCGAAATAGAAACACTAAGCATCGAAAATAGATTGAACGAATATATGATGACTTCATTAAGAACCTCTTGGGGAATGGACTTAAACAAGATTCATGTAAATTTTGGCGAACAAGAAAATGATCGCATACGTGAGTCGTTAACAACTTTTAAAGAGAACAATTGGATAAACATCGAAGCCGATACAGTAACATTAACCAAACAGGGGAAATTATTTGCAGACTACATCAGTGCCTCTCTATTCGCCACTACTTAACACCCCAAATTTTAAAATTTAAGTCAAACGTAAACTAAACAAGGTAACATCGTCAGTGGGTTCATCGTCAATAAGTTGCTTTACATACAACAATACCTTATTATTTACCTGCTCTACCTCTTCGTCAGGAGATAAGTTCAATAAACAGGTTGCTAAATCATATTCATGTATCACCTGTCCGCTCTCTCTTTCAATTAATCCATCAGTATAATTAAAAATTAGTGCATTCGCTGTCAACGTCAACTCACCTACTGTTAAGAATGGTAATTGCTCAAAAACACCAATTAAAGTAGTTCCCTCTGTTAAATAACGAACTTTGCCTGTTTCTATAACCAGTGGCGCATGATGCCCTGCATTGATATAAGCCAATTTTCGAGTCTTTTTATGATAACGGGCAATAAAAAATGTCAAAAAACGTTCTCCATGCGTATAATCATATACAGTTTGATTAAACTTTTCAACCATCTCTATGAGCGACATACCAGCGGTTACCCAAGCTCGAAAGCAGGCTTGTATGTTAACCATCAAAAATGCCGCCGAAACACCTTTACCTGAAACATCTGCAATGCACCAAATTAACTCATCTGCCCCACATTCAATCAAATCAAAATAATCGCCACTAACTGCAAAATGTGGCACATAATGAGAAGCGTATGAAACACCTTCAATTTGCTTCAAATCTGAGGGAATAAGACGTTCTTGAACCTGCCTAGCCAATTCCAAATCGCGCTGTAATCGTTCTTTTTGAATTCGCTCTTCAAGCATTTTTTTATTATCCAAAGCTACCGCAATCAAATTCACCAACGTTTGCACAAAATTCAAATCATTTTGCAACGTGGTAACGGTGGGGTTAAAATCTGCAATTAACACGTAAACAGCTGTTACATTTTTATTTATAACGGGCACAAAATAATCAAATCGACGAAAAGCGTCTTGAGCAAGTGATTTTAAATACGTTATCTTATTATATTTTAATAAGGAAGACTGAACAGACTCCACCGCCTTCTGCTCCGTAGACTTTAAGCCATAAGAAAATATCGACTGTAAATTTTCTCCTTCACGTATAAGAAACAACGCACTGCCAACTTTAATATGCTGCGTTAAAATAAAACGAGCCATTTTAAATAACGTACTAATCGAAACATCCCGATTAATGGCTTTTGTCAACTCCAATAAACCATTCAACTCAGCTTGCCTTTTCAGCAAAAGTTGAATGATATCTTCTTCTACCCTATCTAAAGGAATATGTTGATTAAAAGTAGGTTTCAAATTCATTTATGTGAATAAGCGTTAACAGCTACAAAAAAATAACTTCAGCATTACCTAACCAAACGTCCTTTCCATTCATATTTTCCAGCATTGCCCATTAATATAATGAGTGCAACATACGCACTATGTAAAACAGAAAACACTGGTATAGCAACCCATAAAGAGCACCTATTAAAAAAACGCAACACGCTACCGTAAGCATATAATTCTATTAAAATTTTCGCACTTATTTGTAAAATAAACACCCAAAATAGCTGAGGAATAAAAAACGAAACCAACAAGTTAATCCAAATAGAAACATTAAATAACCACACAGTAAAAATTAAAACCACCTGTTTTTTCTGCTGATATTGAGTAGACTTAGACGCCCAACGCCTCCGTTGAGCAATAAACGACTGTAATGTGCGTTTGGCAAATGTATACACTATCGCATCTCTATTTTTCAAAAAAAGCACTCCATCCGGATAAGCCCTTGCAACCTTATGTAAAAACAGCTCGTCGTCTCCTGAAGCCAACTCATCAATACCATCAAAACCATTTAATGCCACAAAAGCACTTTTTCTGTACGCCAAATTAGCCCCATTACAAGTTATATATTGCTTATGTGCCATAGCTCCGCCTCCCATAGCAATTAAAGCAGCAAAATCTAAAGTTTGTAGCCGTTCGAACCAAGTTTCTTCTTTAGCATACGCAACAGGAGAAGAAATAAGTTGATAATTACCCGATTCATATACCCCAACAATCGTTTTTAACCAATTCTCACCCATCCAACAATCTGCATCAGTAGTTACAATCAAATCTCCTTTAGCCATTTTAATACCTTCCGACAATGCCTTTTTTTTATACGAATTTAAAACAGTTGGATGCCGTAAAGTAAGTAAACGCACACCTCGACTGTTAAATGAAGAAACAATTTGCGCCGTTTTATCTGTCGAATCATCATCAACGACCATAATTTCTAGATATTGTTGAGGGTATCGTTGGGCTAACAAACAGGTAATGGTTTGAGCAATGCAATCTTCCTCATTTCTAGCCACCACAATAACACTCACAAAGGTAGACAAAGAGGTATCTTTTCCTATCACATAGCTTGGTAGCGAATCCCAACCGGCTTTGAAATAAGCCACAACAAGCATATAAAACAAGGTTAACAGGGCAGTAATAACACTAACGACTACCATCAAAAATTTTCATTTTAAAAATAAACATCGACCCTATAAAAGCCGGTAAAATCAAATTAATAAACCAAATTCCAGCCGTAACGGCTAATACTTCTAGCTCATGAGTAGTTAAGTATGCAAAAAAATAAACGGCCGTAACACCTCTAACACCCACATCCAACAAATTAAACGAAGGCAATATCGTTTGCACAAAAAACCAAACACAAATCATCAAAGCCGACGAAACAGTAGGTAAGTGAGGAATTAACCAATGTAACAACAAAGCATACTGAAATGTAAAAATCAAATAACGAAATAACGAGTAACCATAAATTCGAAATAAATCTATTTTTCTATACCTCACTAGCACCGCAAAAAAAGATTGATACCTTTTCAAAAAAGAAATTCGTCTTAGTAACTCATTTAACCACTTAATATTAAAATAAAACAAAGAGAACAATACAAAGAAAGAACAACCCAAACAACAACAACCCCCAAATAACCAATCACCCAATCTCAAAAAAACCTTTGCAAACCAACAAAAACCAACGATGCCAAAACTACAGGTTACCAATAGCTGAGCTACATTTCCAACAGCCATCGCCACTATTCCTTGAATACGTTTACGAGAACTCAAAAAAAACACCCTTCCTCCAAATTCACCAATACGGTTAGGTGTAAATACAGCCCACGACAACCCACAATAAACCGATTCCATTGCTCGCATCAATGAAATTTTCTCCACACGAGAGACAATAAAACGCCATTTTAATGTCTCAACAAACCAATTCAACAACATCAAAACAATAAGAATACCCAAAGCAACGACCATATCTACACGATCATATCGATTTCTGAGGCGTATCAAATACACCAACCTATCGTTACTACACACTCGCATCCATATAAAAGCAATGACAACAATAGCCAATACTATTTTGAATAACAATCCGATTATCTTTGTGCCGCGCTTAGTCAATTGATTAACCCTATTTAAGACCTTCAATGTTACTAATTTATTCCTTAAACTATCACTATGCCGCTAACAACACCTAAACAAGAACGTATTATTTTAGGAATAGACCCCGGAACTGCCATTATGGGTTATGGTATTATACTGGAACAAAAATCTACATTGAACTTAATAAGTTTAGGGGTCATTAAACTAAATCATTTAAACGACCATTTTTTAAAACTTCAAAGAATTTTCGAGAAAACATTAAACCTTATAGACCAATATCACCCCGACTGTTTAGCCATTGAAGCCCCTTTTTACGGAAAAAATATTCAAGTAATGCTTAAACTAGGAAGAGCTCAAGGAGTAGCCATGTCTGCAGGTCTATACCGAAACATACCCATATTTGAATACTCCCCAAAAAAAATCAAACAATCTATTACTGGCAATGGCAATGCCTCCAAAGAACAAGTAGCTGCCATGATGCAACGACTATTGAATTTTAAAGAAACACCCGAATTTTTAGATGCAACAGACGGATTAGCCGTTGCAGTTTGCCATTCTTTTCAGCAGAACAACAAAAACATTGCAACTACCAACTATTCAGGATGGAATGCTTTTGTAAAAGACAATAACAAAAGAATTATATGACAGCTTCCCGTCGAATAACCGCCAAATCATCCGCACAAATAGCTAACATTTCTTGTATCGTCAAATTCAAAACTGGATGTAACTTATTGGGGGCAATCTCATTTAAGGGAATTAAAACAAATTTCCTTTCTGCTAAATACGGATGAGGAATCGTCAAATTAGTGGTTTCACAAACTGCATCATTAAAAAACAATATGTCTATATCTATGGTGCGAGCATCCCATTTTAACATTCTCTTTCTACCCAATTGTAACTCTATTGCCAAAATTTTATTTAAAACTTCTACCGCAGACAAAGGAGTAATTACCTCGATAACTTGATTCAAGAATTTAGGTAAATCTGTTCTGCCCCACGACTCCGTTTCATAAACAGAAGATTGTTGCACAATAACACCTACCTCAAGTGCCATCAAACGCAAAGACGCCGTTAAATAAGACGATCTATTACCAACATTACTTCCTAAACCTATATAAACAACATTCATGTATTAATACCAACATATTCGAATATAACTAAAAAGAATAGCGATTGGTTGCCATATTAATAATATGCAACCAATCGCTATCATAATACTTCACAACAAAAGAAAGGATATTTCATCGAATTTCCTTCTGTAAATAGTTGGTTTTAGTACATCAAGAAATAACCC
>CANJWF010000018.1 GCA_947478315.1 Sphingobacteriaceae bacterium
TCAGATAAATATACAATAATTTCTCTTCAAAAACAAGATAATTTATTGACAATCAAATGATTAAATAATGTTCGTTTTTAAATTTATTTTAATGCGTTTGCCCTGAGATTGTATACCTTTGCGCACCAATCGATATTCGTATTACACGTCGGAATGCGTAGTTCATCATACTCTTGTTTAATGAAAAGAATCAATCAATGGCGATTTTGCAATAAAAAATCGGTTTCAAACTTAACTTTTCGTCCAAAGCATAAACGTTGTAAAATCAATAAAAACACTTTGTTGCTGTTTTTTGCAATCTTTTTTTTAAATAGTGCATTTGCCCGACTAAAAGTTACCTTAAGTGGTTATGTGAAAGATGCCAGTACTGGGGAGCCTCTTGTAAGTGCAGTTGTAGCTATTAGTGAACTAAATAAAAAAGTAGTAACTAATCAGGGCGGTTTTTACTCTATTACTCTTGCTAAGGGTACTTATCGTATAGCTGTGTCAACGATTGGTTATAAAACACAGTCGTCAGTCATGAAAATTGATGACGATAAAACGGTTGATTTTCAACTCACATTTGATAATTTCTCGCTCAATGAGGTGGTTGTCTCGGAGACTAAAAAGAAAAATGTTAAGAGTACGGAAATGGGAGTAACACGCCTAAATATTCAAACTATCGAGAAAATTCCAGCTTTTATGGGAGAAGTAGATTTGGTCAGAGCTGTGCAAATGATGCCAGGTGTGACCACTGTTGGCGAAGGGGCACCCGGGTTTAATGTTAGAGGGGGGAGCGTTGACCAAAATTTGATTTTGTTTGATGATGCTCAAGTGTTTAATAGTTCACATATGCTCGGCTTCTTTTCTATTTTTAATCCAGATGTAGTGAAAGATGTTAAACTTATAAAAGGAGGTATTCCTGCTAATTATGGAGGGCGTTTAGCATCCGTTTTAGATATAAGGGTAAAAGAAGGTAATCCTAAGCAAATGCAAATTACTGGAGGTATCGGAACTGTTTTTTCAAGGCTTAGTATAGAAAGTCCCATTGGAAATAAAGGTTCATTTGTTGTTGCGGGTCGTCGCTCTTATTTTGATTTATTTTTAAAATTATCTTCCGATACCACCATTAATAGTAGTATTTTCAATTTTACAGATTTCAATTTTAAAGCCAACTATAATTTAAACTCTCAAAACAAATTATATTTCTCCGCATACTGGGGGAGAGATAATTTAGGTTTTGGCAACAGATTTAATACCAATTGGGGCAATGTAGCCTTGAATGTGAGATGGAATCAAACTTTCTCTCCAATTTTTTTTAGTAATATAAGTGCTGTTTATAGTAGTTATGATTATTCTTTGGGACCGAAAAGTGGCTCTAATCAATTTACTTGGACAGGAGCCATAGCAAACTACGGATTAAAAGCAGACTATAACTGGAATTTATCGAAGCACGAAATCCATTTTGGAGCATCAGGAACTTTTTATCAGTTTAACCCCGGTGAAATCAATGGTTCGGGTAATTTTAATAGTTTCAAATTAAAAACTCAACAATCTTTAGAAAGTGGAATTTATTTAGAAGACGAATATAATATCAATGCACAGCTCTCCCTTCGGTATGGAATTCGTCTTTCTACTTATCAATTAATAGGTCCTGCTACTCTTTATCAATATAAAGACAACAACGGAAAGAGAAAAACTTTGACTGATTCAGTTCAATATGGTAATGGACAAATTGCAGCTAATTATTTTAATCCTGAACCTAGAATTTCATTCAGATGGAGTCTGCAAGATATGTCGTCGATTAAATTCGGTTATCATAGAATGGCGCAATATATACACATGATATCTAGTCAATTAGCTGCCGCTCCATTTGATAACTATATTTCTAGTTCTAAAAATGTTAAGCCACAAATAGCCGATCAAGTGTCAGTGGGATACTTTCGTAATTTTTTCGATGATCAAATAGAAACATCTGTAGAATGCTATTACAAATGGATGCAAAATGCGATAGGCTACGTGCCAGATGCAAATACTCTTTTACAACCTTATATGGAAGGAGAATTATTGTTCGGTAAAGCTCGTTCTTATGGAGCAGAATTTTATGTCAGAAAAACTAAAGGAAAAATTACGGGTTGGGTTAGTTATACCTTAGCGAAAACAGAGCAACAAGTAAATGGGATTAACAACGATCAATATTTTCCTGCAAATTACGACAGAAGACATAATCTTAATGCAGCTGTAATGTGGCAAATTAGTAATGCATTTAGCGCTAGCTTAGATTTTGTTTATTTATCGGGAGTAAGGGCTAATTTCCCTACGTCTAAATATTTTTATCAAGGATTATTACTTGCCGATAACTATTACAATACACGCAATAATTATAAAGTACCAGACTACCATCGGATGGATTTTTCTCTTACTTACGAGCCCATTGCAAATAAAAACAGGCGTTATCACACTAGTTGGGTGTTTTCTGCTTATAATCTTTATAGTAGGAGAAATCCTTATTCAGTTTCTTTCAGACCCAATGCAGATAATCCAACTAATGCGGAGGCTGTGCAATTATCAATAGTAGGCTCTATTGTACCCGCCGTGACTTTTAACTTTAAATATTAATTTAGATTAGTTGGGTAATGATTTTTTTAGCCTTGTTATATTTTTCAATAACCATAAATGATAATTCTCATGAGTGAATTTTCAATCATCAATACGATTAAATTATTCTTACTCGCCATTATTTTAATTTTCGCATCATGTGAAGATATTATTAATGCCGATTTAGATAAAGCTCCCAGTCAACTTGTAGTAGATGCGCAGATTAATGATTTATCGACCAGTCAAACGATTAATTTATCATTATCGGCACCTTATTTTCAAGATGGATTAACACCTAAAGCGCAAGGAGCAGAAGTTAGTATACAAGATAATGAAGGTCATCTTGTCGTATTTCAAGAGACATTACCTGGAGTATATCAAACCAATAATTTATTAGGAAAACCAAGTAATACTTATACTCTTACCATCAAATATCAAGGAGAAACTTATTGGTCGACAGCTACCATGCCTCGAAAGCCAGTTGTGGACTCGATTCAATATGATTCCGAAATTAATCCGAGAAAAAACACAGAAAAACGTTATACCTTCTATTTGTATGCTCAAGAGCCCAAAGGGAAAGGAGATAATTACAAATCGAAAGCATTTATAAATAATCAAATACAGTTAGATAATTCACAGGATATGTTACGAGCAGTAACCCTCAAGGATGATTTGTTAGTTGACGGTAATTACATTAAGGATAATCCATGTTTTCGAACCACTAAATTAAATTCAAATGACGCTGTTACTATTCAATTTATGGCAGTAGATCGAGATGTGTTTTCTTTTTATTTTCAAGTAGCATCCCAATCACAAGGTGGATTATTTAGTCCGCCTCCAGCTAATATAAACGGCAATATTTATAATTCTAATGTATTGGGAAAAAAACCTTTAGGTTTGTTTATCGCTACTCCAATTAATGTTTTTGAAGGCACTATCATTGCAGATAAGGGTACTTTAAAGAAAAAATAATAAGTGTCGTAGAATTAATGCAGCTTTTTTGTAAAAAAATTTTGCATAACAATACTAATTCTTAAATTTGTACTCCGTTTGGATTCTCAAGTGCGTTAGTTCAAGCATAAAATAAAAGCCTCCTTAGCTCAGCTGGTAGAGCAACTGACTTGTAATCAGTAGGTCATTGGTTCGATCCCGATAGGAGGCTCGATGGGGAGATACCAGAGCGGTCAAATGGGGCGGACTGTAAATCCGCTGCTTCGGCTACGAAGGTTCGAATCCTTCTCTCCCCACCATAAGCGGAAGTAGCTCAGTTGGTAGAGCGATAGCCTTCCAAGCTATAGGTCGCGAGTTCGAACCTCGTCTTCCGCTCGGTGTTTTAATAGTAAGTGCTTTTATGGCAAGCTTATTTTGCTGTTTATCTTAAGTGGTAAGCCGATGTAGCTCAGTGGTAGAGCACTTCCTTGGTAAGGAAGAGGTCATGGGTTCAAATCCCATCATTGGCTCGGTAGGGCAATATTTTGATACATTGTATATTGAATATTTAAATCAATAATTTTTAAACTACAAACTCTAATTAGTATAATAACATGGCAAAAGAAAAATTTGACCGCAGTAAACCGCATCTAAACATAGGTACCATAGGTCACGTTGACCACGGAAAAACTACATTGACCGCTGCTATAACAAAAGTATTAGCTGATAAAGGATGGTCAGAAGCTCGTTCTTTTGAATCTATTGACTCGGCTCCAGAAGAGAAAGAGAGAGGTATTACTATTAATACGGCTCACGTTGAGTATTCGACAGATAAGCGTCATTATGCACATGTTGATTGTCCGGGTCATGCTGACTACGTAAAAAACATGGTTACGGGTGCTGCCCAAATGGACGGTGCCATATTGGTAGTTGCTGCAACAGATGGACCGATGCCTCAAACTCGTGAGCATATTTTGTTGGCTCGTCAAGTAGGTGTTCCTGCATTGGTTGTGTTTATGAATAAGGTAGATATGGTTGACGATCCTGAGTTGTTAGAGTTAGTTGAAATGGAGATTCGTGAATTGCTTTCTTTTTATGAGTTTCCTGGTGATGATATTCCTGTTATTCGTGGATCTGCATTAGGTGGCTTGAATGGTGATGCTAAGTGGACTGAAAAAATCATAGAATTGATGGCGGCAGTCGATGAGTATATTCCGATTCCTCCGCGTTTGACAGATTTGCCTTTCTTGATGCCTGTAGAAGATGTGTTTTCTATTACAGGAAGAGGAACAGTTGCTACTGGGCGTATTGAACGAGGCGTAATTAATTCAGGGGATAAAGTTCAAATTTTGGGTATGGGTGCCGAAGATTTAGAATCGGTAGTGACAGGAGTAGAAATGTTTCGTAAAATTTTAGATAGAGGAGAAGCTGGGGATAACGTAGGATTGTTGTTGCGCGGTATTGAGAAAACAGACATTCGTAGAGGAATGGTTATTTGTAAGCCAGGTTCTGTAACTCCTCATACTGATTTCAAAGCTGAGGTTTATGTTTTATCTAAAGCTGAGGGAGGTCGTCATACTCCTTTCTTCAACAAGTATCGTCCACAATTTTATTTCCGTACTACCGATGTTACAGGTGAGATTTCACTTCCTGAAGGAGTAGAAATGGTTATGCCAGGTGATAATGTTACTATTACTGTTAAATTAATTAATGCCATTGCGATGGAAAAAGGATTGCGTTTTGCTATTCGTGAAGGTGGAAGAACTGTAGGGGCAGGTCAAGTAACAGAAATATTGAAGTAGTATTTTTTTTCTTTTTTAGTTGGCAGGTAAGATAATTTTCTGATAAAATTATCAACCTGCCAACTTGTTATAATGTTATTCGAATAGATTGCATTATAAATACATCTACGGGTGTAGCTCAATTGGTAGAGTAGCGGTCTCCAAAACCGTTGGCTGGGAGTTCGAGTCTCTCCACCCGTGCTCCTTAAAATTAATCGGAATATGTCGAAATTTTTTCAATATATAAGAGAGTCGTATATAGAGCTAGTGGAGCATGTTTCTTGGCCTACTTGGTCGGAGCTTCAAAATAGTGCCGTAGTTGTATTATTGGCAACAGTTATTATAGCATTAGTGGTTTTCGCTATGGATGAAGCAGCAGGTAATTTATTGAAATATTTGTATCAATCCGTTGCATAATTTTAAAATAATTAAGATGAGTGAGCAACTTAAATGGTATGTGGTTAGGGCTGTGAGTGGCAAAGAAAAAAAAGTAAAACAGTATATCGAAACAGAAATAACTCGTTTGGGTATGACTCATTTGGTACCTCAAGTGCTTATACCTACTGAAAAGTATTATCAAATGAGAGATGGAAAAAAAATAGCCAAAGAAAGAAATTATTTTCCAGGATATGTTCTCGTTGAAGCTGTTTTGGATGGTGAATTGGAACACGTTATAAAAAATATTAATAGTGTTATTGGTTTTTTGGGAGATAAAGGTTCTACAGCCGTTCCTCTTCGTCAAAGCGAAGTGAATAGAATTTTAGGTAAAGTAGATGAGATGAGTGAACAAGGAGAAGTGATGAATATGCTTTATTATGTTGGAGAAAATGTCAAAGTTATGGATGGTCCTTTTAATGGTTTTTCTGGAGTGATAGAAGAGGTTAATGAAGATAAGAAAAAATTAAAAGTTATGGTTAAGATTTTTGGAAGGAGAACTCCTTTAGAATTGAATTACATGCAAGTTGAAAAGGAATAAGACTGAAATTTTTTACTCTTATTCCTTTCAAATTAAATTGAGTTACAAGTGTTACAAGCTTCCATATACAACTACAATTAAAAGGTAAATAAATTAACTAAGAAAATGGCAAAAGAAGTTGGAGCGATCGTAAAATTACAGATCAAGGGAGGTGCAGCCAATCCATCTCCTCCAGTAGGTCCTGCATTAGGTGCTAAGGGAGTTAATATAATGGAGTTCTGCAAGCAGTTTAATGCACGTACCCAAGATAAACCCGGTAAAGTACTTCCTGTTGTAATTACTGTTTATGTTGATAAGTCGTTTGATTTTATCATAAAAACCCCACCTGTTGCTATTCAACTGCTTGAGGCTACGGGTTTAAAGGGAGGTTCAGCTGAGCCTAATCGTAAGAAAGTTTCTTCGGTATCCTGGGAGCAAGTAGAATCTATAGCTAAGGATAAAATGCCAGACTTAAATGCGTTTACTGTAGAGTCAGCTATGAAAATGGTGGTAGGTACAGCGCGCAGCATGGGTATTACAGTTACAGGAAATGCTCCATGGACAAATTAACAATTAATTAAAAAAAAAGTTTAAGACAGTGGCTAGATTAACTAAAAATCAAAAATTAGTACTATCTAAACTTGAACAAGGTAAATCTTATTCACTTAAGGATGCCTCAAATTTGGTTAAGGAAATAACCACAACAAAATTTGATTCATCTGTGGATATTGATGTTCGATTGGGCGTAGATCCTCGCAAAGCGAATCAGATGGTTCGTGGTGTGGTTTCTCTTCCTCATGGAACTGGAAAAACAGTTCGAGTTTTGGTATTATGTACACCTGATAAAGAAGAAGAAGCCAAATCTGCTGGAGCAGATTATGTTGGTTTGGATGATTACATAGCTAAGATAGAAGCAGGCTGGACGGACGTAGACATCATCATTACTATGCCTAGTGTTATGGCTAAGGTTGGTAAGTTGGGGCGTGTTTTAGGACCTAGGAATTTAATGCCTAATCCTAAATCAGGCACAGTTACTGTTGAAGTAGGGAAAGCGGTTAAAGATGTAAAAGCGGGAAAAATAGATTTTAAAGTTGATAAAACGGGCATTATTCATACTTCGATTGGTAAAGTGTCCTTTTCGTCAGATAAAATTTATGAAAATGCAATTGAAGTACTTCAGACGATTGCTAAACTGAAGCCATCTTCCGCAAAAGGTACTTATTTTAAAAGTATTCATATGTCATCTACCATGAGTCCTGGCATAGAAATTGAAGCTAAAACAGTAGCGGGAATTTAATCATGAGAAAAGAAGAAAAATACGAAATTGTTAATGCTCTCAAGGAAGAAATGTTGGAGTACGGTAATTTTTACATTACAGATACTTCCGATTTAACAGTAGCTAAAATTAATGCTATTCGAAGAAAATGTTTCGAGAGTGATATCAAAATGCAGGTTGTTAAGAATACCTTAATTAAGAAGGCAATGGAATCTATAGATTCTGATTTTCAACCTATTTATCCTGTATTAAAAGGTTCATCATCTATTTTGTTTTCTAGGACAGCTAATGCTCCTGCCAAATTGATAAAAACATTAAGACAAGAAGGAGACAAACCTGTTTTGAAAGCTGCTTATATTGATTTTTCATTTTTTATTGGAGACGATCAGTTAGATGCTTTAGTTAATTTGAAATCTAAAGAAGAATTGGTTGGCGATATTATTGCTTTACTTCAATCTCCAGTCAAAAATGTCTTATCAGGTTTGCAGTCAAGTAAAAATAAATTGGCGGGCATTGTAAAAACATTACAAGAAAGAGGTTAAACGGACACCCATTTAAAGTTCGTTGATTTAATAAATTAATCAAATTAGTAAACATTTAAAATTTTTATAAAATGGCAGATTTAAAAGCTTTTGCTGAACAATTGGTAAACTTAACAGTTAAGGAAGTTAATGAATTAGCTCAAATATTGAAAGACGAATACGGTATTGAGCCGGCCGCCGCCGCTGTTGCTGTTGCCGCCGCTGCTGCTCCAGCCGCCGCCGCTGCTGAAGAAAAAACATCGTTTGATGTAATTTTGAAAGAAGCAGGTGGTCAGAAATTAGCTGTAGTTAAAATCGTGAAAGATTTAACAGGTTTAGGATTAAAAGAAGCTAAAGATTTAGTAGACGGTGCTCCAAAACCATTGAAAGAGGGTGTTGCTAAAGACGAAGCTGAGGCACTAAAAAAGGCATTAGAAGAAGCAGGAGCTGTTGTTGAAATTAAGTAATACAACTTTCTATTTTCACTTATAGAGAACTAGACTCTGGTATTTTACTAGAGTCTATTCCTATTTTCTATACCGTCCGAATTTCTATGGTTCAATCGTTATCGGACACTACTCTTAGTAAGTTTTACATAGATTATATTTAAAATTGGTTCTTACACTAAAACTTTACTCCCTTGGCAGACAAAACTAATCAAAGAATAAGTTTCGCGACTAGCAAACAAGTATTGGATTACCCTGACTTTTTGGACGTTCAACTTCAATCTTTTAAGGAATTTTTTCAATTAGAAACAACCTCTGATAATCGTCATAAAGAAGGTCTTTTTAAGGTATTTGCAGAGAATTTCCCCATTACAGACTCAAGAAATATTTTTGTTTTGGAGTTTTTGGATTATTTCATAGATCCTCCCCGTTATTCTATTACTGAATGTATAGAACGAGGATTGACCTATAGTGTGCCATTAAAAGCAAAATTACGTTTATCATGTAATGATGAGGAACATGAAGACTTTGAAACAATTGTGCAAGATGTTTATCTAGGTACTATTCCTTACATGACACCGAAGGGTACATTTGTTATAAATGGAGCAGAACGAGTCATTGTTTCGCAGTTGCATCGTTCTCCTGGTGTATTTTTTGGACAAAGTAGGCACACCAATGGAACTAAATTGTATTCGGCTAGAGTTATTCCTTTCAAAGGTTCTTGGATAGAGTTTGCTACAGACGTAAATAACGTTATGTATGCTTATATTGATCGCAAGAAAAAATTTCCTGTTACAACTTTATTGCGTGCAATTGGATATGATTCAGACAGAGAAATATTAGAACTTTTTGATTTAGCCGACGAAGTAAAAGTTAGCAAATCGGGGTTAAAGAAAATGGTGGGGCGTAAGTTAGCCGCTAGGGTACTTAGAAAATGGGTTGAAGATTTTGTGGATGAAGATACAGGAGAAGTTGTATCTATAGACCGTAATGAAATTATTCTCGAAAGAGAAACCGTACTAGAAGATGATCATATTGATTTAATCATTGATGCTGGCGTCAAGTCAATTATTTTAGCAAAAGAAGACGCATCGCACAACGCAGATTATTCAATTATATATAATACACTTCAAAAAGATACTTCCAATTCAGAAAAAGAAGCGGTTGAGTATATCTATAGACAGTTGCGTAATGCAGATCCTCCTGATGAAGAAACTGCTAGAGGTATCATAGAACGTTTATTCTTTTCAGATAAACGATATGATTTAGGAGATGTAGGTCGTTATCGTATCAATAGAAAATTGAAATTAGAGACCTCGCCAGAGGTAAAGGTTCTCACGAAAGCGGATATTATTGCTATCGTAAAATACTTAATTAAACTGATTAATTCCAAAGCAGAGGTTGACGATATAGATCATTTATCTAACCGTCGTGTTAAAACAGTAGGCGAACAATTATATGCTCAATTTGGGGTTGGTTTAGCTCGTATGGCTCGTACTATTCGCGAGCGTATGAACATTCGCGACAACGAAGTGTTTACTCCGATGGACTTGATTAACGCAAGAACATTGTCTTCTGTTATCAATTCCTTTTTTGGAACTAATCAGTTGTCGCAGTTTATGGATCAAACCAATCCTTTGGCAGAGATAACTCATAAACGTAGATTGTCTGCTTTAGGTCCAGGGGGCTTGTCTCGAGAACGTGCAGGTTTTGAAGTTCGTGACGTTCATTATACGCATTATGGACGTTTGTGTACGATTGAAACTCCCGAAGGTCCTAACATAGGTTTGATTTCCTCCCTTTGTGTACATGCCAAAATTAATAGTTTAGGATTTATTGAAACACCGTATCGGAAAGTTGAAAGCGGAAGAGTTGTAGTTGAAGAACCTGTAATTTACTTGTCTGCCGAAGATGAAGATGGGAAAACTATTGCTCAAGCTAATGCTCAATATGATGATAAAGGCAAGTTTTTAACTCCGAAGGTTAAATCTAGGTATGAGGGAGATTTTCCAGTAATAGAGCCAGAAAAAATTGATTTAGTGGATATTGCGCCTAATCAGATTACATCAATAGCAGCTTCTATGATTCCATTTTTGGAACATGATGATGCCAACCGTGCGTTGATGGGTTCTAACATGCAACGTCAAGCCGTGCCTTTGCTTCGTCCTGAAGCACCTGTAGTTGGTACAGGATTAGAAGCGAGAGTAGCTAAAGATTCTAGAACTTTGATTAATGCCGAAGGTACAGGAGTTGTTGAATATGTAGACGCCAACGAAATTGTTATTCGCTACGATAGAAATGAAGAGGATCGGTTACTTTCTTTTGAAGGAGATGCTCGGTCATATTCACTGATTAAGTTCAAGAAAACTAATCAAAATACCTGTGTCAATCTGAAGCCTATTGTTAAAAAAGGAGATAAAGTTGTTAAAGGTCAAGTTCTTACAGAAGGTTATGCTACAGAAGATGGCGAGCTAGCTTTGGGTAGAAATTTGAAAGTAGCGTTCATGCCTTGGCAAGGATTTAACTTTGAGGATGCGATAGTGATATCTGAAAGAGTAGTAAGTCAAGACATCTTTACTTCATTACATATTGAAGAATTTGAGTTAGACGTTAGAGATACCAAGCGTGGAGAAGAGGAATTAACGGCAGATATTCCTAATGTAAGCGAAGAAGCAACTAGAGATTTAGATGATAATGGAGTGATACGCGTTGGAGCCGAAGTTAAAGAAGGTGACATTTTAATTGGGAAAATTACCCCTAAGGGGGAATCAGATCCCTCGCCAGAAGAAAAACTTTTACGGGCTATTTTTGGAGACAAAGCAGGTGATGTAAAAGATGCATCTTTGAAAGCACCTCCATCCATTAAAGGTGTTGTTATTGATACTAAGTTATTTTCTCGTGCAAAAAAATTAACAAAAACAGAAGAGAAAAAACTTATTGACAAACTAGATGAGCAACATCAGAAAGCAGTTAAACAACTCAAAGAAACTTTAGTAGAAAAATTATTCTATTTAGTTAATGGAAAAACTTCACAGGGAGTTTATAACGTTTACAAAGAGTTATTAATAGCTAAGGGAGTTAAGTTTACTCAAAAAATCTTGTCAGATTTGGATTATGCTCATATAAATCCTACGAAATGGACTACAGAGGATGATAGAAACGACAAAATTAAACTCTTATTACATAATTATAATATTAAACTGAACGAGGAGTTAGGAGCTTATAAACGAGAAAAATTTGCCATTAGTGTAGGAGATGAATTGCCTTCAGGTATTGTGCAAATGGCTAAAGTTTACATCGCTAAGAAACGTAAATTGAAAGTAGGCGATAAAATGGCGGGACGTCATGGTAATAAGGGTATTGTTGCAAAAATTGTACGTGATGAGGATATGCCATTTTTAGACGATGGAACTCCTGTTGATATCGTTCTGAACCCATTAGGTGTGCCTTCAAGGATGAATTTAGGTCAAATTTATGAAACTGTTTTAGGTTGGGCAGGTAAAGAATTAGGTGTGAAATTTGCAACGCCTATTTTCGATGGAGCATCTCATGAACAGGTTGAAGAATGGGTAGCCAAAGCTGGTTTACCTAAATCTGGTAGAACTTATTTGTATGATGGATTAACTGGAGAGCGTTTTGATCAACCTACGACAGTTGGAATTATATATATGTTAAAATTAGGACATATGGTTGATGATAAAATGCATGCACGTTCCATTGGACCATACTCTTTGATTACTCAACAACCTTTAGGAGGTAAAGCCCAATTTGGGGGACAACGTTTTGGAGAGATGGAGGTATGGGCATTGGAGGCTTTTGGAGCATCTAATATTTTGCAAGAAATACTTACGGTTAAATCGGATGATGTGGTAGGTCGTGCTAAAACCTATGAAGCAATCGTTAAAGGAGATAATTTACCAACACCTTCTGTCCCTGAATCATTCAATGTATTGGTTCATGAGTTGAGAGGCTTAGGTTTAGATATTACCCTAGAGTAAATTTTGTCATTTGGTAGTTATCCGTGAGAGGTTGTGAATAATTATTGAGCATACAGTTATAATTGTTTCATCGTCAATATCAATGGATAATTCATAATTAGAAAAAAATTATGTCGTATAAAAAAGATAGTAAAATCAAAAGTAATTTCACTTCTATAACCATTAGTTTGGCATCTCCTGAAGCTATTTTAGAGCGTTCAAGTGGTGAAGTGTTGAAACCCGAAACCATTAATTACAGAACTTATAAACCTGAACGAGATGGGTTGTTTTGTGAGCGGATTTTTGGACCAATAAAGGATTACGAATGTCATTGTGGTAAATATAAGCGCATTCGTTACAAGGGTATTGTTTGTGACCGTTGTGGTGTTGAAGTCACAGAGAAAAAAGTTCGTAGAGAACGTATGGGACACATTAACTTAGTTGTTCCTGTTGCTCATATTTGGTATTTCCGTTCGTTACCAAATAAAA
>CANJWF010000019.1 GCA_947478315.1 Sphingobacteriaceae bacterium
TTCATAGGAGATTGGTTAAAGATTATGAAGTAATAATCTGTAATTCAGAAAGTTTTATATACTGGAGTATGATTCGTATCATGGTCCGAAAGTGCTAAAGCTCGAAATTTAAACAACCTCTTATCTCTGATAAGAATTTATTAATTCTTCAACTACTCTTTTGTCTGTTTTAAAAGTAACATCGTCCGTACGCAGGTTTTTTAGAGAAATCCATCGAAAAGATTGGGGGTTGGACGAATGATTTGCACTAAAATCAAAGGCATGTTCTTTAATGAAAATATTTAGCGGACTCAGGTTAATTACCTTGTAGTATATACTTAGAATTTGGCTGTCATTAAAGTGCGATTTTTCGAAAAAATCGGTCGTATAAAAATGCTCTAATACTTGTATTTCTGTATCACATTCTTCTTTAAACTCTCTTTTAAGCCCCTCAATAGTTCCTTCTCCAAATTCTAATCCACCTCCAGGAAACTTAGAAAATTGAAAATTAGCTACTTCTTCATCACTAATGAGAATTTCTTGATGAGCATTGATGAGTAGACCGTAAACTCGTACGTTAAATTTGAACATGGTGTGCACTTAAAAAAAGTATAAGAAACCATTAAGAAGCTGTTTTATTTTTTTGCGTGATGCAATATCACTGCTTCTTAAATCATCGATATTGGTCGCTTTTGGAATGTTCGGTTCGTGGATAATGGCACTTGTTTACCGTAGAGACACAAGTGTAGGGGGAACTAAATCTTTGCGATTCCCTCATAAAAACGTTTAATCAAGATTTAAGCAGTCTCTAATTAAAGTTTTTAAAATTCAAACACTTGCTAAGTCACATATGTGCACAAAAATAGATAAATATACCGTAGAATAATTACTCCAATTCGTCTATCTTTGCACCCGAATTTATGAATGTTCTTAACTCAAAAACCATTTAAAATGATACAGCTTTCTGAACGAATTAATGCGCTTTCTGAATCTCAAACTATTTTAATGTCAAAATTGGGGCGTGAATTGGCTGCAAAAGGTGTCGACGTTATTTCGTTAAGTTTGGGTGAACCCGATTTTTCAACACCTGATTTCGTTAAAGATGCAGCTAAAAAAGCAATAGACGATAATCAGTCATTTTACACCCCTGTTGCTGGTTATTTAGAGTTGAGAAAAGCCATTGTTCAAAAATTGAAAAAAGAAAATGAGTTAGACTATGAACCCGATCAAATCGTAGTAAGCACAGGAGCAAAACAATCGTTATCCAATGCCATACTTTGTTTAGTAAATCCGGGAGAAGAAGTGATTATCCCTACGCCGTATTGGGTATCTTATTCTGAAATGGTAAAATTGGCAGAAGGAGTAGCTGTGTATGTAGATGCGGGGATAGAAAATGACTTTAAAATAACACCACAACAATTAGAGGCTGCCATCACTCCCAAAACCAAAGTCTTTATGTTTTCCTCTCCGTGTAATCCTACAGGGAGTGTTTACACTGCACAAGAACTAGCGGCTTTAGCAGCAGTTTTTGAACGCAATCCTCATGTCTATATTATATCAGACGAAATATACGAATACATCAATTTCGGCGAAAAACATACTTCCATTGCCAGTTTCTCCTCCATTAAAGACCGAGTGATTGTTATCAACGGTTTATCAAAAGGTTTTGCTATGACTGGTTGGCGTTTAGGTTACTTAGCCGCTCATAAAAGTATTGCACAAGCATGCGATAAATTACAAGGTCAAACCACATCAGGCACCTGTTCCATCACGCAACGTGCCGCTATTGCCGCCTGCGAAGCAGGCATAGCATCTGTTGCCTACATGAAAGTAGCCTTTCAACAAAGAAGAGACCTAGTTTATAAATTATTGCAAGAAGTAAAAGGCTTTAAAACTAATCTTCCTCAAGGAGCTTTTTATTTCTTCCCAGACGTAAGCACTTACTTCGGTAAATCTTATGGCGATTTTAGTATCAATAATGCAGATGACTTGTGTCTCTATTTATTACAAGAAGGACACGTTACTTTAGTAACCGGAGATGCATTTGGAGCTCCTAATGCTATTAGAATTTCTTACGCTACATCCGAAGATAAATTAACAGAAGCAATTCGTCGTATCAAGGCTGCCTTAGCCAAGTTGAATTAAAAAAATTCAATAACGAATCCAATTAGATTTTTTTATTCTTTATGCTTCATGTATCAACTCTTTGATAAATTTCAAAATCTCAATATTCTCATTATAGGAGATGTGATGATTGACGCCTATTTGTGGGGGAAAGTAGATAGAATTTCTCCCGAGGCACCCGTTCCGATTGTTTCGGTAGTGAAGCGAGAATCGAGAATGGGGGGAGCGGCAAATGTGGCATTGAATGTGAAGCAATTAGGTATACAGACATTTATCTGTGGCGTCATTGGTAACGATACAGAAGGAGAGTTGTTTTTAAATTTATTGGAACAACAAAATGTTTCCGATGAAGGCATCGTAAAGACTGCTAATCGAACGACTACCACCAAAACCCGTGTTATTGGTCATCATCAGCAAATGCTTAGAATTGATGCTGAAAATACAGATTTATTAGATGCCATAGACAGACGTAAAATCTTTGATAAAATTTCTTGGATTATCGAAGAGCAACAAATAGATGCTATCATCTTTCAAGATTATGATAAAGGGGTAATATCAGAAGAATTGATTGAACAAACGGTTACGTTGGCAAGACAAAAAAATATCATTACCATCGTAGACCCCAAAAAAAACAATTTCTTGTCCTATAAAAATGTCACGCTTTTCAAACCTAATCTTAAAGAATTAAGAGAAGGGCTTAAAATGGATATTGATGCGAATAATTTAGACGATTTACGCAAAGCCACCAATCGTTTACGAGATTTAATTCAAGCAGAAATTATCATGATTACCCTTTCCGAATTGGGCGTTTATGTGAGCACTTTAGACGGAGATAAGTTGATTCCTGCTCACATTCGTAATATTGCAGACGTTTCTGGCGCAGGCGATACGGTTGTTAGTGTCGTTGCCGCTTGTTTAGCAGCGGGAGCCAATCCCTATTTTGCCGCCGAAATCGGAAATCTCGCCGGAGGATTGGTATGTGAAAAAATAGGCGTTGTACCCATAGAAAAAATGCAATTGTTAGCAGAAGCACAGCATTACCATATCGGCGAATAGTTCTTTTTTTATCTAATAATTTAGAATTGCTTTTCTATAATATTTAAAGTTACCTATAACCCCCATTGAGGTATTGCAACGTCAATAACAAGGATAAATTTTTAGTTTTACAAAAAAGCAATCGAGTTATTTTCTCAACAA
This sequence comes from Sphingobacteriaceae bacterium, assembly GCA_947478315.1. Lineage (GTDB taxonomy): Bacteria > Bacteroidota > Bacteroidia > Sphingobacteriales > Sphingobacteriaceae > CANJWF01. Next base: position 3,301 of record CANJWF010000019.1, read on the forward strand.
ACCTTTCTAATGGCTTATGACGAAAAATTAGCAATTCGTATTCGCGAGTCACTATCACAAATTCCAGATATATATGTAGAAGAAAAGCTCATGATGGGAGGCTTAACCTTTATGTGTAATGGTAAGATGTGTGTGGGTATTATCGCTGACGAAATAATGTGTCGTATCGACCCTATGCTACACGAAGTCTCGATAGAAAAACCAGGTTGTCGAACGATGAATTTTACCAAACGACCCATGAAAGGTTACGTAATGGTAAATGATACAGGAATGAGCACGCAAGAAAAATTTGAATATTGGATAAATCTTTGTTTAGAATTTAATAGCAAAGCCAAATCCTCAAAAAAGAAAAAGTAAATCCAAGTATCAAAATCAAACGAAAATGAAAAATGCAATTAATTGGTTTGAAATTCCAGTAAAAAATTTTGACAGGGCAAAAGTGTTTTACGAAACATTATTTGATTTACCTATCCAAGAAATGCCGCATCCATCTTATAGGTATGGAATATTGCCAGGAGATATGCAAAATGGGGTTAGCGGTGGAATTGTAGAAGGGGAAGCGTTTGAGCCATCCATGACAGGAACGCTCATTTATCTCAATGGAGGCGATGACTTAAGCGTTCCGTTAGCTAAAGTCGAGATGGCAGGAGGAAAAATTCTTTTACCCAAAACTTCTATTGGAAGTAATGGTTTTATGGCTCATATTGTCGATACAGAGGGTAATAAAATAGCCCTTCATTCAATGCAATAGAAAATATCAAGCACTTTCTCTCTCCTCTCTTTGTAGAAATATTGTTTAAATTTTTATTAGGACGTTTAACATGGCGTTATCAAGGGGATTTTTTGGAGGGTTGACATTGGTCATTCAATTTTTATCATTGTCAAAATCGGAAATTTTGACAATGATTGTTAACACTTAAACAATTGCTCGAAATAATTATTTCAAGTAAAACTCTATCAACGTTTTTCGTATGACAACCATCTTTAATCCTCCATTTTCTCATCCAAAGGTTACCGTTGTTATACTCAATTGGAATGGCAAGAAACATTTAGAACAATTTTTGCCGAGCGTGTTACGTTCTATTTATCCCAATTTAACTATTGTCGTAGGCGACAACGCATCTACCGATGAATCCGTAGCATTTGTTAAAGCTAAATTTCCTGCCGTTAACATTATTCAAAACCCACATAACTATGGCTATGCAGGCGGGTATAATCGTGCGATGACCCAACTAGATTCAGACTACTACGTTTTATTAAATTCCGATGTAGAAGTTACCCCCAATTGGATAGCCCCTATTATTGATTTAATGGAAAGCGATAAGCTAGTTGCCGTTGTACAACCGAAAATAAAATCATGGAATTATAAAAACGAATTTGAATATGCAGGGGCTGCAGGAGGTTTTATTGATAAATACGGGTATCCATTTTGTAGAGGCAGAATCTTCGACGCTATTGAAGACGATGAGGGACAGTATAACGACTCTCGAGAAATATTTTGGGCATCAGGGGCAGCATTATTTGTTCGAAAAACCTATTGGGATGAATTGAAAGGACTAGATGAAACTTTTTTTGCACATATGGAAGAAGTAGATTTTTGTTGGAGATTGAAGAATAAAGGCTATAAAGTAATGTATTGTGCTCAGTCGTTAGTGTATCACTTAGGCGGTGGCACTTTGCCACATGAAAATCCCCTTAAAACTTTTCTGAATTTCAGAAATAACTTGCGGATGCTTTACAAAAATTTGCCTAAAAGAAACTTTATTTTCATTGTTACAGCCCGGTTGTGTCTTGATTTTTTAGCCCTAATTAAATTTTTAATAGAAGGTAAATTTAAGAGCGCCAACGCTGTTCATAAAGCCCATGTAGACTTTGTTAAGTATGTGTGTAACCCTAAGTACAGAATTAAAAATAGACAAAGTGTTTTGAAAAATAAAAGCGGATTTTATGCCGGTTCTATCGTTTTCGATTACTTCGTTAGACGAATTAAATCATTCGATAAATTAAATGTAGAATAATTTAGAAGCCAACGATTTGATAGCTTAGTGTTGCCAAACGCTCAAAAATATCTCAACTAGTATCTTTTTGATTCAGAAAATTGATATTACGCTTCAGTCCTGTGAATTTGGTTCTTTTTATAGCAGACTTACCAAATAGTTTTTGGAATACATCTTCAGTTATCTCTATCCAATCTTGTTTGCTGAAATTCACCAAATCTGGATGGGGTTCAAATTGTTTTTCATCGTGTAAAACGGAAAATTTATTCCAAGGACATACATCTTGGCATATATCGCACCCAAACATCCAATTGTCAAACTTATCTACCATATTGCTGGGTAATTCTTTTTTAAATTCTATAGTAAAATAAGAAATACATCTACTCCCATCCACCACATAAGGCGCTACAATTGCTTCTGTAGGGCAGGCATCTATACATCGCGTACAAGTTCCACAATAATCTTTAGAAGGCATATCATAGTCTAATTCAATATCTAGCATTAATTCTGCTAAGAAGAAAAAAGACCCTTGTTTTTTGTTGATAATATTGGTGTTTTTCCCCATCCAGCCTATTCCGCTACGTTGTGCCCATGCCTTGTCCATCACAGGAGCCGAGTCAACAAAAGCTCTACCATTTACATCTCCAATAGTTTCCTTGATGGAGTCAATAAATTCACGTAGTTTTTTTCTGATAACATGATGATAATCTACTCCCAAGGCATACTTAGATATTTTCGGCGCATTGTCATCTAAGGGGGTGTATTCCGTGTAGTAATTGTATGCTAGAGAAATAATTGATTTAGCTCCATCTACCAATAGGCGAGGGTCGACACGTTTGTCAAAATAATTCTCCATGTATTGCATGTCGCCATTTTTTTTGGTGTTTAACCAATCATTGAGTTGCCTGGCTTCCGTCTCCAAAAAGGTAGCGGCACTAATACCGCAGAATGAAAAACCTAAGCGTTGAGCTTCTGATTTAACCCATTGTGTCTTTAAATGCTTGTTCAATGTTTGTTCGGTATTTTAAAATAATAATTTAACCATTCTAAAATGCTGATAGGTAATAGTAAACATACCATTGCATATACCATATCTTCAATAGGTATTGTATATAAACGTATCCCTAGTATGTGTTTTTCGTTGTACCAAACGATGGGTTTAATAGTTAGCGCACCCGTTAATACCCCATTAATGATAAAGAACGGAATTAGATGAATAAAATAGGTTAGCCAAAAATAACTCATCCAAGTTTTGTTCGCAAACCACTTATAATGTACAACTAGTATAGTAAACGCTAAAAAACCATTAAAAAAAGTATAGGTTCTATGATAAAATAACAGACCACCTAATGAGGTAATTAATGCGATCATTGTAATCAATTTTGTCTGTTTTATCGAAAAAGGAGGTTGGAGGATATAAAATTTCAAACAGGTATAAATGAAAATACTGGAATACGGAATAACTATAAAAAATAACCATTCCTCAATAGGTAAATGATAAATTCGAATCGACCAAACATACTCAGTATTAAAGCCCCAAACGCCTTTTTTTACAAACCAGCTATCCCAAATAATAAAAAATAACGCACTTATACATATACTTGGGAGTAATAGTTTCCAATAGGTATAAAAACGAAGTCTTTGCTCAAAACTTAATGTAAGAGGAATAACAATCGTGGCTAGCAATAACCAAGCATATAAAGACATTAGATTATAAGGTTAGAAAAGTGAAGAAATGAGGAGAATTATGTAGCCAGTTCTCAAAAGTATTTAATACTTTATATTACAATGAATTCTATTAAGAAAATGGGTAAAAAAATAGGCAAGATTTTTAATGGAAAATCTGAAACCCTTATACATATATTATTGCAAAAACGTAAAACAATCACAGTTCATTAAATAAGCGTTCTTTGTCGCCTTATATTGTGCGGCTAGCAGATAATGGCTAAAGTGTTGTCTTTCAAAGCACAATATCCAGCGACGAGCTTTTTTTGCTACTTTTTTTCGCGAAGAAAAAAAGTAGAGGTATGAGCGATGGACTTTTTGAGGACGGACTAATTACTGTCGGTTTTAGAAACTTTGTTAAAGTTGCCAACTTAATTGACATTGCCCTGTAAGTATGAAACCATCATACAGAGGCTTTACGCAAAGGGGCATGAAACTTGCCAAGCCATGCATGAAGACAAAAAAATAAACACGAACGAATTATTCTAATGAAATAACACTTTTAAACGCTGATAAGTAAACAGTTATTGATAAAAAAAGATTATTTCCCTGCCGTTTTAAAATATTTAAAAGGAACAAAAAGCATTCCGAAATTTTCTCCATCCCTTTTGTTTAGATATTTGTGATGAATTTTATGAGCACGTTTTATACCTCGTATATAGCTATTTTTGGAGTTACGTCCTATTTTAAAACGTTGATGTATGATAACATCGTGTACCATAAAATAAGCCATTCCATATAACGAAATACCTACACCTACGTATAGCCTCATGTCGTTATACATCAATCCTGTTACATAACAATATACACTAGGTATTGCGAAAATAAGGAAAAAAGCATCATTTTTTTCAAAAAATCCAGTATGTCCCTGATGATGGTCTCGATGTAAGTGCCACAGCAAACCATGCATAACGTATTTATGCGTAAACCAAGCAACAAACTCCATTGCCGCAAAAGTTCCTATTGTTACCGAAATGTTAATTAATATCTTCATTTACTTTTCGTATCTACCGGGATATTCTTGTAATCCTTTTTCGAGGCATATCATTGCATTTTTAAGATGCTCCTCGTTTAACACATAGGCTAATCTCACTTCGTTTTGACCTTTACCAATGGTAGAATAAAAACCTGTTGCAGGAGCCATCATAACCGTTTGATTTTGATAGCTAAATTTCTCTAACATCCATTGACAAAATCGATCCGAATTATCAATAGGTAGTCGGGCTACCACATAAAAAGCACCTCCTGGATTAGGACAAAACACACCATCGATGCGATTGAGTGCAGAAACCAACAAATCTCTTCGTTTGGTATATTCTTGTTTTACATTTTCAAAATAACTGTCGGGAGTGTCTATTGCTGCTTCTGCCGCTATTTGTGCAACCAATGGAGGGCTTAATCTAGCCTGTGCAAATTTTAGGGCAGTTTGAATAACAGCTTTATTTTTTGTAACCAAACAGCCCAAGCGTGCTCCACAGGCACTATATCTTTTAGACACCGAATCCACCATAATTACATGCTCTTCCAATCCGTCTAAATGTAAAGGAGAAACGAAAGGATGACCGCTGTAGCAAAACTCTCTATACGCTTCATCAGAGATAAGGTATAAGTCATATTTTAATACCAATACCTTTAAGGCTTCTAATTCCTCTTTAGAATATAAGTAACCCGTAGGATTATTGGGAGAGCAGATAATAATCCCTTTTGTTTTAGAGGTAATTAATTTTTCAAATTCCTCAATAGGAGGGAGAGCAAAACCTGTTTCAATGTGTGAAGTAATAGGTTTAACATTGACTCCTGCACTACATGCAAAACTATTGTAATTAGCATAGAAAGGTTCGGGAGAAATGATTTCTTCGCCAGTATCAAAACACGACTGCATAGCAATAGTCAATGCTTCAGACCCCCCATTGGTTACCAAAATATCTTCAGATGTAATATGTTGATAGCCAAATTTTTGGTAATATTCTGTTAGTTTTTTTCTATAACTCAATCGACCTTCCGATGCAGTGTACGCCCAAACCTTAAAATCTATATTTTTAATAGCATCCAACATTGCCGTTGGAGTTTCAATATCGGGTTGACCAATATTTAGATGATAAACCGTTTTACCCTCAGCTTTCGCTTGGTCAGCAAAGGGAGTTAATTTACGAATGGGCGACTCGGGCATTGCTAGCCCTTTTGTTGAAATCTTCGGCATGTTACAAATATAGTTGCTTGATAATGTCAAAAAAATATTTTTTTAGGTGCTTTACTATCCAATATTGGGCATTTAATTTATATTTGCGAATACATTGTGTTTGTTAAATATAAAATGTTATGAATTCCATCAATTCCTACTGGTATGCTTGTTGGTTCTTTTTTAGAACAAGGGGGATTGTTATGTTAATGAATTAAATAAATATTTGAAGAGATAACATAAGTCCCGACCCAATAAGAGTCGGGACTTTTTTTTACCAAAAAGCAGAAATAATTAAACAGATTTTTTGTCGTTTAAATTGTAAATCGATATGGTGCAAAAAGTGGCTATACAAGGTATTAGAGCCTCATTTCATGAAGAAGCTGCTGTTAAGTTTTTTGGTCAACATGTTCAAATAATTCCTTGTACATCTTTTAGGCAAACTTTTGAGTCTTTAAAAGAAGGGCATTGTGATTATTTGGTGATGGCTATTGAAAACTCCACCGCGGGCAGTTTAATGAATAACTATGGATTATTAAGAGATTACAAATTTCCCATAATAGGCGAAATATATTTGCCCATTAAATTACATTTACTGGCTTTGCCAGGTGTTCAATTGTCAGAGATTAAGCAAGTGATTTCTCATCCTGTTGCATTGCAGCAATGTGCCGATTTTTTATTAGAACATCCTGAATGGCAAATTGTAGAAAGTAGTGATACTGCCGCGTGTGCAAAAAAAATCAAAGAAGAAAAGTCCTTAAATGTGGCGGCTATTGCTAACGCTACAGCTGCACAAGTATATGACCTTAATATATTAGAGAGAGGGGTAGAATCTAGTAAGAAAAATTTCACTCGTTTTTTAATCATTGCCAAAGAGGTTATAGATACTCCCAAAAAGGCTAACAAATCATCACTATGTTTTCAAGTCGGTAATGCCATAGGAACATTGGCGAAAGTTTTAAATATATTCGCAGAATATCGAATAAACATAGATAAAATACAATCCATGCCTATTGTCGGTCAGCCGAATCAATATAATTTTTATGTTGATATAGAATGGAATCATCAACATGATTACGACAGTGCTATCAGAAATGTGCTAAAATATACCATCAATTTCAATATCATGGGAGAATATCAGCGGTTTGTCATGTAGTTTAAGTGTTTATCTGCTACTTTATATTCACTAAAATCGACCATCATGGAAAGTCTCAACACAAAGGGGTATGAACCTTGCGAAGCACGTACGAATACTCTCTAGAAACAAGCACTAGTGAATAATACGTTTTGGCATAATCGGCACTTCGCAGTCCATTGAAACTTGCGGAGCCATGCATGAGTACCTTTAAGTACAAACAACAACGAATAATTTTATTTTAATGAAATCAACATATTTTTGAAAAAGGAGCAGGCTTATTGTACTATCTCTTTCCTAGTTAGAATTAGGCTTTAGTACATTTGTATCGTTTAAATTTGCAAAGGAATAGGCAATGCCATTCAAAAATTAATACACATGAATCTATAAATTATTTTCAGATAAAATCCGCCATGTAGAGCCTTTACAAAAAGGTATATTAAGATGCTTAGGCGATTCAATCTGACCATTAAAAAAAACCAAACTATTTTCAGATGAAAACAGATTTAAAAGTAAATCCACTTTCTCAATGGATTCAAACTAAGGGAGATATAGCTATCATTGCGGGTCCATGTAGTGCAGAAACAGAAGAACAGTTATTAGCAACCGCACGTTTACTAGCACAAACAGGTAAGGTAGATGTTTTGCGTGCAGGTATATGGAAACCAAGAACACGTCCAGGAGAATTCGAAGGCATAGGAAAAGAAGGTTTAACGTGGTTAAACAAAGCTAAAAAAGAAACAGGTTTACCCATAGCAGTTGAGGTAGCTAATGCCAAACATGTCGAAGAATCGTTAGCCGCAGGCGTTGATATTTTATGGGTTGGTGCGCGTTCTACCGTTAATCCTTTTACCGTGCAAGAAATCGCAGATGCATTGCAGGGAGTTGATATTCCTGTGATGGTAAAAAATCCTGTTAATCCCGATTTGTCACTATGGATGGGAGCGTTAGAGCGCATTAATAGAGCTGGAGTAACTAAATTGGCAGCCATTCATCGCGGATTTAGTTCGTTTGAAAAAACAGCTTTTAGAAATGAGCCTATGTGGGATTTAGCTATTGCATTGAAGACACATATCCCCGAATTACCTATCATTTGTGACCCAAGCCATATTTGCGGAACGCGTGATTTGATTTCTTATATCTCTCAACGAGCTATTGATTTAGATATGCAAGGTTTGATGATTGAAGCTCATATCGATCCTAGTATAGCTTGGACGGATGCCAAACAACAAGTTACTCCAGCAGTTTTGTCAGATATTGTAGCACATTTAACAGTGCGTAAATCCGACCCGAAAAACGTTGAGTTTGCAGATAAGCTCACGGAACTTCGTCGTCAAATAGATAAATTAGATGATTTGATGGTACAAAAAATGGCTGAGAGAATGGCTTTAGTTGAAAAAATTGGAGAATACAAACGCGATAATAACGTAACGGTCTTTCAAGTCAATCGATGGGATGAAATATTGCAAAAGAGAACATCTTACGCCAAGGCATTAAAGTTAGATGTTCATTTTGTTGAAAAAATGTTTGAACTGATACATAGCGAATCTATTCGGATGCAAACAGAAATTATGAATCAACCCAATCAAGCCGTATAACATAAAAGGGTATGAACTCACAAA
>CANJWF010000020.1 GCA_947478315.1 Sphingobacteriaceae bacterium
CTAAAATAGGGTTATTTTTAAAGACACTCATCATCTTTTGAGGGGCGATAAAAGCTCCAATAGGCATCCCTCCCCCCATACCTTTGGCAATTGTCAACACATCCGGAACAATATTAAAATGCTCGAAAGCAAACCATTTTCCAGTCCTCCCAAAACCCGTTTGAATCTCATCTAAGATAAGCAATGCGCCCACGTCATTACATCTATATCTCAATTTTCTCATAAATTCCTCATGAGGAATTTGAACACCTGCTTCTCCTTGAATAGGCTCAATGATAACGGCAGCTGTTTTGTGGGTAATACGTTCCAAATCGGCTTCACAATTCAACGATAAAAAATTAACATCGGGCAAAAGTGGTCTAAACGACGACTTAAAACTTTCTACCCCCATCACACTCAACGCCCCGTGAGAACTACCATGATAGGCATTTTTAAACGCAATTAATTCCGTTCTGTTGGTATAACGCTTAGCCAATTTCAATGCACCTTCTATAGCCTCACTTCCAGAATTTGTGAAGTAGACATTATTCAAGGATGCTGGCAACAATGTAGTAAGTTGTTTGGCCAACAAAACTTGAGGCGATTGCACATATTCGCCATAAACCATCAAATGCATATACTTATCCAACTGCTCATGAATCGCATGAACTACCTTGGGATGGCAATGTCCAACATTACTCACACCAATACCCGATATTAAATCCATGTACGATTTTCCAGTAACATCGTACATAAAAACCCCATCAGCCCGCTCAAATTCTAATAAAAGAGGCGCATCCGAAGTCTGGGCGTTATGAGTCAGAAAAAGTTGACGATGAGTAAGCATAAAAACAAAGGTATAAGAATATGAACAATTGATAACCGATAAAGGTTTATATCGGCTTAATTTTAAGTTCTAATTTTAAACTTTTAAGTTTGCACCAATGGAACAATCATATTACATCATAGACTTTGACAGCACTTTTACGCAAGTTGAAGCATTAGACGAATTAGCGAAAATTTCGCTTAGCAACAACACAGAGAGTGAGCAAATTTACCTAGAAATTGAAGCATTGACGAATGCTGCAATGGATGGCAAATTATCATTTACCGAAAGCTTAGAGAAAAGAGTGCAATTACTCCACGCCAATCAAACACATCTTCAAACACTCATCAGTTTCTTAAAAAAGAAAGTATCGACCTCTTTCTCTCGCAATAGAATTTTTTTTCAAAAACACGCAAAGGACGTTCTTATTGTATCGGGAGGATTTAAAGAATTTATCACTCCTGTAGTAAGTCAGTACAGCATTCTCCCAGAAAACATTTATGCTAATACCTTTTTATTCGACACAGAAGGTAACATTATTGGATACGACAAAAATAATCCGCTATCTCAAGAAGGAGGCAAAGTGAAGTTACTTAAAGGGATGAACTTACAAGGTGATTTATATGGCATAGGCGATGGATACTCTGATTTTCAGTTAAAAGAATCTGGATTGATTAAAAAATTCTATGCATTCACCGAAAATATTGCAAGAGAATCCATTACGAAACGAGCAGACCATATCACACCTAATTTTGACGAATTTTTATATATCAATAACTTACCGAGAGCCATTTCATACCCTAAAAATCGCATTCTATGCCTAATAATAGGAGATGTTCCGCAAGAATCAATCAATTTTCTACAAAAAGATGGTTTCTCTATCCGCCATAAAGAAACATTTGAAGATAAGTATACCAAAGACATTGGAATGCTATTATTAGCCAACAATCAACAAATTGATTCTGAACAATTAAAAAAAGCAGAAAAACTAAAAGTTATTGGATACCTAGGCAACGTCAAAGAACACGTTGATACTGAAATCTGCACGGATATGGGCATAATTGTGTTTGATGATAGCAAAGAGAATCCGAGAAACGGAAAATTCATTCCTAAACGAATGGCAGATTTTATGAATCAAGGTCACACCAACAGCAGTTGCAACTTCCCTAACATTCAATTACCTAGAATCAAAAACGCACATAGAATGATACATATTCATCAAAATGTGCCTGGTATCATGGCAAAAATTAACCACGTATTAGCCAAAAATAACATTAATATCCTTGCTCAATTTTTGTTAACGAATCCTAAAATTGGCTATGCCATTACCGATATAGATACAGGATACGAAAAAAGTGTTTTAAAAGAACTGAAAAAAATTGAAAATACTATTAAGTTCCGACTGTTATATTAATCATTTTTCTATTCTTTCTGGCACTACCAAAACTGATACAGAACAGCGATTAACAACATGCTCAGCGACACTCCCCATAAAAAAACGTTCCAATCGCGTCTGAGCATGTGTTCCTAAAACAATTAAATCAGCTCCCCAATCTTGTGCAACATTTAAAATTTCTGTTCCTGGCGTACCCCAAGGCAAAAACTCCGTTAAAGTAAACCCTGTGCAATGTTTTACCGCATTGTTAATTATATTTTCACCTTGCTTCAGTATAACTTGTACCATCGTTTCATTTACCATTCCAACCTCCAAGTTTACGGTCGCAATTGCAGGATTCAAAACATGTATCAACCCTATTTCTGCATGCGTAACTTTTGCCAACTCAAGCGCAGTTTTAATCACAGCATTTGCATGATGTCCTCCATCAATTGCAATTAAAATTTTCTTATACAGCATAATCTTAAAATTGTTTAACTAAAAAAATACCCATCAAAGCCATCAAAACACCAAAAAAAACACTACCCCCCGCATAAGCCGTAAGAATCAATACTTTTTGCATAGAAGCCAATTCCAGCAATTCCGCAGAGAAAGTAGAAAAAGTGGTAAATCCACCACAAAAACCTGTAATCAAAAACCATTTCCACCACACCGATAAACCTAATCGAAACAATAATTCAATAAAAACACCTATCAATAAGCATCCTAACATATTTATCAAAAAAGTAGCCCAAGGAAATGAAAAAGTATTCATATTGATACACTTCGACAATATAAAACGTAAAATACTGCCCAAGCCTCCGCCTATAAATACTAATAGCACAGATTTAATTTGCATACCTACAAAATGATTAACTAGATTTGTTAGAATAAATCTATCAAAAACACATTATCTCCGAAATAAAAAGACTAAAATAACAACTAAAAAATGAAAATAACACCATTATTATTTCTCCTCTATCTATCATCCATACTATCCAATCATATAAAAACAAATGCACAATCACATTCAAACACCCTGAACATACTCGCCTATACAAATCCAGAAAATGTTCAAGTAAATGCAGAAAAATTAAATCAAATAGACACAATTATTCAACAGGCACTAAAAGAAAAGGCAACGCCTGGAGCTATAATTTTGGTTGCCAAATCTGGAAAAATTATTTTTCATAAAGCATACGGATACAAAACATATTCCCAACTTGAAAAAGTAACCCCCGACGATATATATGATCTTGCATCCATTACCAAAATTGCAGCTACCACACTGGCTACCATGTTATTATTTGACCAACATAAAATAGATTTAAATGCACACATTGACACCTATCTCCCAGCATTAAAAGGAACAAACAAAGCAACCATTACCATTAAAGATTTATTACTTCATCAAGCAGGATTAGTCCCCTTTATCCCTTTTTACAAAGATTTAAAAACATCCGATTGGCAACGTAATTTTTCTACAGAATACCCAACCCAAGTAGCAGACAGCTTTTTCATCAAGAAAAATTTTTTCGAACTCGAAATGTGGCCTACTATATTAAATTCTCCTATTAAAACCCCTAACAAATATGTTTATAGCGATTTAAGTATGTACCTAATGCGAGCTATTATAGAAAAACAAAGTAGCCTCACACTACAAGAATTAGTCTATAAAACATTTTATGAGCCACTAGGATTAGAAACCATGAACTTTAAACCTCTCCAAAAAACTCCACGCTTAAAAATAGTTCCCTCAGAAGTAGATACAATATTTAGAAAACAAGAAATTAGGGGATTTGTACACGACCCAGGAGCTGCTTTAGCAGGCGGAATAGCAGGGCATGCAGGATTGTTCTCAAATGCTAAAGACCTAGCCACAATCTCTCAAATGTTGCTCCAACACGGCGAATACAATGGTAAACGATATTTAAATCCAACAACAGTAACATTATTTACCTCCAAGCAATCTACCATTAGTCGGCGAGGATTAGGGTTCGACAAAAGGGATGCCGACACAACCAAACATTATCCCTCACGATATGCATCTGAGAGCACATTCGGTCACACGGGTTTTACAGGAACCTGTGTATGGATTGACCCTGAACATGAATTGATTTACATTTTTTTATCCAATCGGCTATATCCTTACAACAATAGCAAACTCAACACATTAAATATTCGGTCTCGGATACACGATGTAATTTATGAAGCTATTTTAAATTATAAAAAATAAAATCACTTTTGACCGCCGAATACTTTCTTTAACAAATCAGTAACCTGTTGTATCGGATCTTTTCTAATTTTTTGTTCTTGCAGACTAACCTTTAAGAATAACCCATTCAATGCTTTATCTGTCACATAATTACTTAAAGTATTAGTTTTAACCTGTTCAAACAACAAACCTCCTAATGAAGCCAAATTATAAGCGTCAAGAAGATTTTTATAGGTTTGTTCGGCAGACATACCTAATACTACAGGTTTTGACAAAACCGATTGAACAGGAGGTTTAAACGCGTCAAAAAGGCTCATATAAGTCTTTTGACGTAAATAATTCGTTGCCGCTGTATCCGCACCATTCAAAATTTGAAATCCATCTTGAATCGTCATGGAAGAAATAGCACTTATAAAAATAGGCGTTGCTTGTTTGGCTGCCATCTCTGCAGAACGATTAATAGAAAGCACCACATCATCTAACAATTTTTGACCGCCAGGTACCTTAGCAAGGTTACTATAAATAACTTGAGCCTCTGGTGGTAAAAAAATTTTGACTAATGCATCCTTGAAATAACCATCTTGCTTATTTAAAATAGAGACACTCGTGTCAGTAGCTACATTTAAAGCCTCCTTTAATCCTGCTATAACCTCCTCATTACTCAACTGATTACTATCGGCAATTTTTTCACAAGAAGAAAACAAAACAATAGCAGAAAAGACAAGAAGCACAATACGAATACATTTAATCATCAACTTATTGAAATACTATAATTTAGTACGCTCTCTTAATTCCTCAACAATAAGGACCTTAATTTCATCATTAAATTTTTCTACCGCGGTTCTTAACATCGGATCGCAATAAGACCTAATCCGAAACTTACTATCCAACAATACTAATAATGAACTATGAATAATCGTCCCTGAATTTTCATGAACATCTAACAACAAACCCTTTTTTACAAAATTGAATACATCTTTTTTTTGTCCCGTAACCCACATCCAACCATTACTATAATTAGAATAAGATGCAGCATATCTACGTAAAACTAGTGGAGTATCATGCACAGGATCAACACTAACTGATAACAATTGAATCATTCTATTACCTTGAAAATTTTTGGCAATAGAAGACATCGCTTGTGTGGTTTTTTCGCAAACGGTATGACAGTTCACAAAAAATAACTGAACAACAATAATCTTATTTTTTAAGTCAAAAAGATGGAAAGATTTTTCAGTAGAAGCAACTAATGAGACATCTACTAATTGTTGTTCAAAAAACTGCTTACTAGATGAGATAGTATGCTTACCGTAAATAGGCAAAGGCTTGTATCTATTCTTCCCCTTTAATTGCAACAAATAATAAAAAAATCCTGGCAACGTTAATATTGCTGCCAGGATTAATAGTTTAGTTACCTTACTTTTTTTCACTCAAAAAACAATGACTTGCCAATACTAATCTACCAATTCAAATATTTTTGTAAATAACCACCCTCTGTAAGCATTAACACAACGAAATAAAGAATGAAAACAAAAGGCACGACTATAGCGGCTTTTAATAATTTTTTCTCAAATTTTAGATGCATGAAAAATGCCACAATATAAAACGCTTTTAAAAGCGTTAAAATGATATAAACGAAATTTTTAAGCCCTTTAGGTACAACTGCTGTTGGAATTGCTAAAGCAATAATAAACTCAATGACGGTTATAAACAATAACACAAAAAAAACTTTCCAAATTTTAGACTTAGTCATAGTTGCATGTTCTTCGTCATGAGATACAATATGCTGTTGAGATAGTGTAGACATAATTGATATTATTAAAACGTGATTAAACCAAGTAAAAAAATGTGAATACAAAAACCCACACCAAATCCACAAAATGCCAATACAAACCTACCTTCTCAACCATCAAATAATGTCCCCTTTTTTCATAAGTACCCGCAAGTACATTTAGTAAAATAACCAAATTAATAATTACTCCACTAAAAACATGAAAACCATGAAAACCCGTTATTGTAAAAAACAAATCTGTAAATTGATTAGTGCCCATTGTTCCATCCGCATTCAAAAATGGATTACTGCCCCACCACGCACCTTCATGATGCAAGTGTGTCCACTCTAATGCTTGACAACTCAAAAAAACCAATCCACCAACGATGGTCAAAATCATCCATTTAGCCACTTCCGCCTTTGCATTACGATGACCCGCTTCTACGGCTAAAACCATCGTTACTGAACTCATAATAAGAACAAAAGTCATTAATCCAACGAATACCAATGGGTAACCATGATCGGCAAAACCAGGTACAGACTGAAAAACTACATCTGGATTAGGCCAAGAAGCTTGAGAAAAACGAACCGCTCCATAATAAATTAAGAATCCTGAAAAGGTAAAGGCATCCGATAACAGAAAAAACCACATCATTAATTTACCATACTCTGCCGCAAAAGGAGATTTACCGCCACTCCAAGGCGTCGATTTTACTTCATCTAAAGGTGATACTGTTGCATTCATTTATTTATATTTTATTGGTTCAAAAATAAAAAAAGGTATAGATATATCCATAAAATGTCAATAAAATGCCAAAATATGGATGCAATTTCCATACGGAATAAATTTTTTTCTTGAGATAATCCACTATAAGCTGCTATTAAACAGGTTATCAAGATAAACAAACCAGCGATAATGTGTAACCCATGAAACCCTGAAATAACATATAAAAAAGAACCCGAAGGATTACCTGTCAAGTATACACCTTGACTTACGAGCATCTTCCATGCAAAATACTGAGCTATCAAAAACGCAATACCTAACAAAAACGTTAACCATAAAAATAACTTTTGTTGGGCAATATTAGCTTGCTTAGCTTTTAAATTAGCTACAAATAATGTAACGCTACTCATCACTATTAAAATGGAACTATAAACAAATACTTGAGGTAATTCAAACACATTCCAATTACCCGCAGCCCTCCGAACAATATATGCACTCGTAAATGCCGCAAAAAACATTACTGAACTAACCACAAATAACCAAACAATAAATTTTATTGGTTTAAAATTATTAGACTTATTTCTCAAAGAATCACTCATACTTAAAAAATTATACTTTCTTGATTCGATATTAACAACACAATGAATAATACCGTAACTATACACACAAAAAATCAATCAAAAGCATTAACTGAACTATGGGTAAATAAAAAAATGAACAAAACATAACAGATCTAGCACAAGGTTCAGATAACGTTTTAAACAATTTAAAAGATTGATAAATAAACCACACGCTAACTAATGAAGAAATAACCAACAGATAAATACCTCCAAAACCCATCCAATAAGGCAATAAACTAGTCGGTAAAAGTAGTAAACTAGACAATAAAATAAACCCCGCACTTGTACGATTTTTGTATTTAGTAGGTAATAGTCTAAATCCTGCCTTCTTGTAATCATCATCCAGTACCCAAGCAATAGACCAAAAATGAGGAAACTGCCACACAAACTGAATTAAAAACAAAACAACAGGAATCCATGAAATCGTAGGTTGTGAAAATGCCGCAAAATAACCTATCAATGGAGGTAAAGCTCCTGGTATAGCTCCAATAAAAACGGCAATAGGCGATTTTCGTTTCATAGGAGTGTAAAAAAAAGCATACAATAATATAGCAAATACAGAGAGAAAACCTGTTAAAAAATTCAACCTCAGCAGCAATAACGTTCCTAATATTCCCATAAACAAACTAATAACGAGAGCCTGTCCATTAAGCATTCTTCCCGAAGGCAATGGACGGTTTTGCGTACGCGTCATCAACCTATCTAAATCCCGTTCAATAATTTCGTTAAACCCATTAGCTGATCCTGTAACTAAAAAGCCACCAAATGTTAAAATCATCCAATTGAACCAGTCAATATGACCTTGACATTTGCATCCAATCAAAAAAGATACAGATGCCGAAAAAACGACCAACAAAGTCAGCCTCAGTTTTATTAAATTTTTAAAATCTGTAATCAATAAATTTCTCACCATTTATGAATTTTGGGAATTTAACCTATACATCCCGATAGAAAAGAGTAACAAATAAAATTGAACACAAAACAAAACACACGCAATTAACAAATGTAGAATCTGTAAAACTGGAGGCAACGCATTAGATGCTAAAAAAAGACCCACCATTAACTGTAAAAAAATTAGCCTAAAATTCCAACACACATAATTACGTATTATACCAAATTGAAACCTCTCTGCGCGAAGATACAGCCATACTGCCGAAAGTAAAACTAAAAGTGCAAATACCCTATGAAGTACATAAGAATAACCAACTTTAGCCAACCAATTTACGCGAGGTAAATATTTAAAGTGAGTAGCGACAGCGTCTACTTCTTCCCTAACATGGGTACCAATGACAATCTGATAAACTGTAATCAATAAACAGATAATCAACATCAATACTGGTAAACGTACATCTGAAGGTACCGAACAAAAAGATTTTGATAAAATAAAATAAATCAGAATAGCTACGGCCAAGAGAGCTAATGCTAATACCATGTGTATAGTAATCATCCAAGGCATTAAATTAGTAGAAACAACCACCGAACCAATCCATGCTTGCAAAAGCACCAAGATTAAATTAAAACTCGCTAATAGAAAAACTGATTTATTATACTTGAAGTAGAAGCAAGAAAAAAGCAACGTGCTCAACATAAACAATCCAGCTATGACCCCCAAGATTCTGTTTACATATTCGCACCACGTCTTATACGGATTAAATACCTCTGGTAGCAGGATTGATGTATCATTTTTAACTTGATAAGCCAAGGTTGGATACCCTATCGACTCTAAAAGACGCACCAAGCGCTTATTTTTATTAATACGTTTAGAGACATATTTTTCTTGATAATTGGTTGGCAATTGAGTAACATTCGTGGGAGGAATATAACAATCGAAACACTTAGGCCAATCAGGACACCCCATGCCAGAGCCCGTTGCACGAACAACACCTCCAGCAATTACAACTAATAGCAAAGATATTATCGACCATTTTGCACAAAAAAATATATTTTGCTCTATAGTAAATCGCATATCATACAAAAAAATAGGGTACTCATTAAGAATACCCTAAAAAATTGACCAAAATAACCTTATAAATTAATGAAAATCCTCTACGGTTCTATTATGCTGTTGATTCCAATCAGCTTGAATTTTCTCCGCTACTTCATTCCCATTTAAATCACTATACAAATTAGATGACATTGTGAGAGAATGAGGCACAGTTTGGGGTATGAAATCATCTTCATGTCCAGGTTTACTATAGTCATAAGGCCAACGATAAACGGTTGGAATCTCACCTGGCCAATTTCCATGAATATGCTCAACAGGAGTAGTCCATTCCAATGTATTGGAACGCCAAGGATTCTGTTCTGATTTTTTTCCACAAAAAATAGAATAGAAAAAATTCCACAAGAAAGCCACTTGAGCCAAAGCCCCTACAATAGCTGCCCAAGTAATGATAACATTGATAGATAACCATTCTTTCATAAACTCAAATTCTGTAAAAGCATAATAACGCCTTGGAATACCATCTAAGCCCATAAAATGCATCGGGAAAAATACTAAATAAGCGCAAATGAACGTAATCCAAAAATGCAGATAACCTAACTTTTCATCCATCATTCTTCCAAACATTTTTGGAAACCAATGATAAACACCAGAGAACATTCCACATATAGCCGCACATCCCATCACTAAATGAAAATGAGCAACTACAAAATACGTGTCGTGTAAATTAATATCTAATGCAGCATTTCCTAAAAACAATCCTGTCAATCCTCCTGAAATAAAGAAAGAAACCAATCCAACAGCAAACAACATCGCAGTAGTAAACCGAATATTTCCTTTCCAAAGCGTAGCTAAATAATTGAATGTTTTTACGGCTGAAGGTACAGCTATAATTAATGTAGTAATCATAAACACCCCTCCAATAAAAGGATTCATTCCCGTAACAAACATATGATGACCCCACACGATAAAAGAAAGAATGGTAATACCCAATAAAGAATAAACCATCGCATGATAACCAAATATTGGTTTACGAGAATTAGTAGCTATCACTTCTGAGGTAATACCCAAAGCTGGCATGATAATAATGTACACTTCAGGATGTCCTAAAAACCAAAACAAATGTTGGAACAAAATAGGACTTCCTCCTTCATTGGGCAACACTTGACCACCTATAACAATGTCAGACAGATAAAAACTAGTTCCGAAACTTCGATCAAATATTAACAACACTACCGCAGAGACTAAAACAGGAAAAGAAAGTAAGCCAACTATCGCAGTCAAGAAAAATGCCCAAATGGTAAGTGGCATTTTCCATAAGTCCATACCTTGAGTTCTCAAGTTCAAGACTGTAGAAATATAATTAATCCCGCCCATCAGAGTAGAAGCAACGAATAGGGTCATACTCACTAGCCAAAGTGTCATTCCTAGACCAGAACCCGACATAGCCTTAGGAACAGCAGACAACGGAGGATAAATAGTCCAACCTGCCGAAGCTGGTCCTGTTTCTATAAAAAAAGAAAAAACCATAACAACACTGGCTGAAAAGAACAACCAATAAGACAGCATATTCATGAAAGGCGATGCCATATCTCTAGCTCCCAATTGTAATGGAATTAACAAATTACTAAACGTACCACTAAGACCTGCTGTTAGTACAAAGAAAACCATTATGGTACCATGTATAGTAACCATTGCTAAAAAAAACTCTGGCTTCAGCCTCCCTCCTTCAGCCCATTTACCTAACAAGGCCTCCAACAAAGGAAAACTTTTGTCTGGCCAACCTAATTGAATACGAAAAAGAATAGACATCATTACGCCCATTACCCCCATTACAATTCCTGTTATTAGAAACTGTTTTGCTATCATTTTGTGATCTTGACTAAATACATATTTTGTCCAAAAACTATCATGATGAGCATGTTCTCCGTGATGAGTCATCTGTTCTGTATGTTGATTTAATACGATTTCCATTTTTTCTTTCTTGACACTATTGTACAACGATATATTAAATAAATTTAATTAAGGTTAGAGATTACTATTGATTAATGATTTCGTTACTAACGAAGCATGATTTAGTAATTTTGATTTAAAAAATTCAGCCTTTAAATCATCATTACAAATCAGCGCTTGCTTATTCAACCATTC
>CANJWF010000021.1 GCA_947478315.1 Sphingobacteriaceae bacterium
ATCATGCAAGTTTGATAGCCATTATCTAGGGCTAAAAGCATACTCATCAATGCTACTATAGTTTTTCCACTACCAACATCTCCTTGTACCAATCGGTTCATCTGAGTTCCATCGGCAGTATTTATTCTAATTTCTTTGATTACTTTTTTTTGCGCTGCCGTAAGTTCAAACGGTATTTTTTTTTGATAAAAAACATGAACAAAATCACCTACTTTTTGAAATATATGACCTTTTACACGTACGCTACGAGTTAATTTTAAATTCAATAATTTTAATTGAATAAAAAAAAGTTCTTCAAATTTGAGTCTAAACTGTGATTTTTGAAGTGATGGTGCATCTACAGGGAAATGTATTTGTTGAATAGCTTCTAAACGAGAAAATAATTTATACTGGTCGATTAAGTAATCGGGTAGGGTTTCGACGATATGTTTTGTGACTACATCCAGTAAATTTGCTACTATTCTCTGTATACCCTTAGTGTCTAAATAAAATTGTTTGAGTTTTTCAGTGCTATTATAAACTGGTTGGAGCGTTTGATTTCCTTTTTTAGTGCGTATTTCAGGGGTATAAAGTTCAAATTCTGGATGGGATATCTGGGCTTTAAAACCATAATAACTAGGTTTACCGAAAAAGATATACGCTTTTCCTATTTGAATATTTTTTTCTACCCATTTCAAAGTTTGAAACCATATTAACTCTAACTCACCTGTATCGTCTTGTACGGTAACAATCAATCTTTTTTTGTGTTTATCTCCTACTATTTCCTTAAAGCTAACTCTTGCTATAAATTGAATGTAGGGTAAATCAGGATTCAACTGGTTAATTTTATAATATTTGCTTCTATCTATGTAACGAAAAGGATAATGGGTAAGGAGGTCATTGAAACAGAAAATACCTAATTCTTTTTTAAGAATGTCGGCTTTTACTGTCCCAACACCTTTCAGATATTCTATGGGGGTAAAAAAGATATCTGCCATGTATACTTATGAGGAAAATGGATGATTAGCTTAAGACAAAATTTTTAAAGACTTTCATCCGAAAATAATTATTCGATATTGTTTAGTTTCTTTATAATACTCATTCATGGCTTCGCAAGTAGTTCTTTAATGGTCAGATGGAATATCTCCTGAACATTTTCATCCTTCTTTGTGCAGAGACTTCTCTACATGGCGGTTTCTATTGAAATTAAAAATAAATACCGCAACGGTTAATATAGCATAAGCTAAGCATTGGCGAATAGTAACTGATTCATTAAAATAGGTAAAAGCCAAGATAAAAGATAAAATCGGACTCACATAAATTAGAATACCTATCGTTGAAGAATCAACGCCTAACAATGAATAATTTGTCAAAAACATAGGTACTATCGTAAACAGAATAGCAATAATTGATACGTTAAGCCAAAAGGTATTGGCAAAAAGTGGTAGTTTTCCTTCAAAAAAGAGTATCGGACTGAGCAAAATAACTGAGAATAGCAATTGCACCATCAACAAGTTAAACTTATCGAACTGATATAGTTTTTTTTGCAGAATGAGGTACATGGCATAAGTGCTGGCGGTAAAAAAAGCAGCAAAAATTCCTAAAAAAGAACCCTTTATTAACAAAATAATACTGATAGAGGCTATGAAAATGGCAAACCATTGACGGGGCTTGAGATGTTCTTTCAATATAAAAAAAGCAGCAATTGCTGTTAATATGGGGCATATCACGTAAGATAATGCAGCAAGTTGAACATTAATATTTACTATGGTAAATATGTATGAGTACCAATTTGCCGTAATTAACGCAGAAGAACCAACTATCAATAGTATTAATCTTTTTTTTTCTTGAACATAGCTGTTTCTAAAAAAATTTATGTCGGTTTTAATCTTTTTTTTTCGAAACAATGCCACTACAACCATCATGATGCAAAAAGCGATAACGAGGCGATAGAACAAAATATCGAAAGGATTATAGGGTGCTAATTTTTTAACAGGAATAGAAATAAAGCCCCAAACAGATACTGCTGTTAAGGCTGCTAAAAAATGTTTTCTTTTGTGAAACAAAGTTTTTCTATTTAAAAGCAATTACCGAAATCTCTACACGAACGTCTTTAGGTAACCGCGACACTTCTACTGTTTCTCGAGCAGGAAAATTGTCGAAAAAATAGGAACCATATACTTCGTTTACTTGGGTAAAGTTGTTCATATCATTCAAGAAAATAGTGGATTTAATAACGTGAGAGAAATCCATATCGGCTTCTTGCAAAACAGCTTTTAAATTTTCCATTACACGTTTAGTTTCTTCTAAAATAGAAGAAACTAATAACGTTCCTGTTGCTGGATTAAGTGCAATTTGCCCTGAAACAAACAGGTAATTACCTGCTTTTACTGCTTGACTGTATGGTCCAATGGGTGTAGGAGCATGTGGTGTTGTGATAATTTGCTTCATATTTTTAAGTATTTATTTTACTATTAATTCATATATAAGTTTACCTATTACCCCTAATATAAACATAGAAATCGCTATTCGGTTTATCCAATGCATAACCTTTAGGTTAAAACTTTGGGGAGATGTAGATTTTTTAAAAAGTCTGAAAATGTACATTTTATTTTCTTTATTTATAAATGGATTTAACATACTCCTTGTGAATAGGGACTAATAACTTACAAATTTTGATTTTAATTTCATTTTTTAACCCTTTCAAAAAAGTCTATAATCTCAGATTCTGGGTTCTTTTGTTTCATAAAATATTCGCCTATCAAAAAACCTTTATATCCTGCTGAACAAAGTTGTTTAATAGTGTCTACATTATCGATTCCACTTTCTGCTATTTTCATAAATTCATTCGGAATATACGTAGCCAACTCTAAAGAGGTGTTAATGCTAACTTCAAACGTGTTCAAATTACGATTGTTAACACCTACGGCATCTAATCCTAAACACAAACTTTTTTCTAATTCAAGTTTATTATGAACCTCTAAAAGTACACTCAAACCTAAATTTTTTGCAACATTGGTAAATTGTATAATTTCTTTAGGCGTTAAAATAGCAGCTATCAACAAAACAACATCTGCACCCAAAGCCTTAGCTTCTATAAGCTGATATTCGTCAATGATAAAATCTTTACGCAATATAGGTATGTGAACAGTTTCTCTTACAATAGCGATATCGTCATAACTTCCTCCAAAAAAATCTTTGTCGGTAAGCACCGATATGGCCGATGCACCCGCATTTTCGTACCATTTTGCAATCTGTTCGGGAGCTATTTTATCATTAATAATTCCTTTAGAAGGTGATCGACGTTTAAATTCCGCGATAATTCCCGTCTTAGAAGGGTCAATTAAAAAGTTGGTCAATTTTTTGGCTTGAACATCAAAAAGAGGGTGCTTTTCTAATTTTGAAACTGCTATTCGACTTTTATTTTCTACAACTTCTTGCCTTTTACGTGCAACTATTTTTTGAAGAATACTCATTACGTGATAATAACTTATTGGACCAACAAATTAAATAAAAACAGTACTATCAAAACCCTGTTTTTGCTAAATAATAAAAACCCTTTAGAATATTTTAAAACTATTTACATTTGTATTCTCTAGAAATAACTAACATGAATACAACAAAATTAAAAATATGCCTTACTATGGTGTTGCATGGCGAAAGCATGCAGACGGCGTTTAGTTATGCCGTAGAGCACCTACGGTAAGGCTTTTTAATTTTAATTGAGGTTATGAAAAACCAAGAGACAATTACACCACTCGAAGGGATGAGACTTACTCCCGAAGAAATTGAAATTTTCTTGCAAAGTTGCGATTACGAACCTGACGGTAAACGGATAGTAAAACTTGAATTCGATGGACTTTACGAACAGTGTGCAACATTAAGCGCATTGTTACGAATGTTAGAACATGGTTTTAACTATTTGGAGAATTTACCCACCATTAAAGACGAAACGTGGGATTTTCTCCAATTAACGCAACTGGCACAACAACTCGTGCCTTTGAATAGTGCAAATTTTATGGATTATGTTCACAAAAAAGGTTCAAATACTCTTTAAATTACTAAAAAATAAAGGCTACCTCATTCAAGGGTAGCCTTTTATGAAAATTTATTAATAACGATAAGAATCTGGTTTGAAGGGTCCAGAAACAGATACTCCGATATACGCTGCCTGATGTGGATTTAACTCTTCTAGCTCCACTCCAACTTTTTCTAAATGTAACCGAGCTACTTTTTCATCCAAATGCTTAGGTAAAGTATAAACTTTATTTTCATAAGCATCCGAATTAGTCCATAACTCTATTTGTGCCAAAGTTTGATTAGTAAACGAATTAGACATTACAAAAGAAGGGTGCCCTGTTGCACAGCCCAAATTCACTAATCTACCTTCTGCCAACACCAATATGTCTTTACCATTAATGGTATACTTATCTACTTGTGGTTTAATTTCTATTTTGGTATTTCCATAATTTTCATTTAACCAAGCCATATCTATTTCGTTATCGAAATGACCAATATTACAAACAACGGCTTTGTCCTTTAATGCTTTAAAATGTTCTGGCCGAACAATATCACAGTTACCTGTGGCTGTTACGATAATGTCAGCTTCAGCAATGGCAGTAGATAATTTTTTAACTTCATAGCCTTCCATAGATGCCTGTAAAGCACATATTGGGTCTATTTCAGTAACTATCACACGCACACCGGCACTACTCAAAGATTCTGCAGAACCCTTTCCTACGTCTCCATAACCACACACAACCGCTACTTTTCCTGCTAACATCAAATCAGTTGCACGACGGATAGCATCTACCAAAGATTCTCTACAACCATATTTGTTATCGAACTTAGATTTGGTAACAGAATCATTAATATTAATAGCTGGTATTGGCAATGTGCCATTTTTAACTCTTTCATGTAAACGATGAACGCCTGTGGTAGTTTCTTCTGAAAGACCTTTGATACCTGAAACCAATTCCGGATATTTATCGAAAACCATATTCGTTAAGTCTCCTCCATCATCCAAAATCATATTTAATGGTTTACGCTCTTCTCCAAAAAACAAGGTTTGTTCTATACACCAATCAAACGATTCGGCATCCATACCCTTCCAAGCATAAACAGCAATACCCTTAGCAGCAATAGCGGCAGCGGCATGATCTTGTGTAGAAAAAATATTACAAGAAGACCATGTTACTTCTGCACCTAATTCTACCAATGTTTCTATCAACACCGCTGTTTGAATAGTCATATGTAAACAGCCTGCAATACGTGCACCTTTTAATGGTTTAGTAGTACCGTACTCTTTACGCAAAGCCATTAAACCTGGCATCTCTGCCTCTGCTAATTCGATTTCTTTACGACCCCATTCAGCTAATTCGATGTCTTTTACTTTGTATTTTTCGTAAGTGCTTGTTGTTGTTCCCATCTTATTTTGAGATTTTGATTTTTAATTTTACACAAAATTACATTTAAAATTTTAGAAGATATACCTCTCATAACGAACAAATGTTCGTTCTTTTGTAATTAACAAGTCAAACTAAATGAAAACATGTCATGAATAATCTGCAAGAATTAAAAAAAACAATAGACCCACTTAGAAAACAATTAATTACACACGAATTGTTCCAACAGATGAAAACATTAAATCATCTAAAAATTTTTATGGAACATCATGTTTATGCTGTTTGGGATTTTATGTCACTACTCAAATCACTACAAAGAAAATTAACTTGTGTAGAAATTCCTTGGATTCCAGTAGGCAACCCCGATACAAGGTATTTAATTAATGAAATTGTTATTGGTGAAGAAAGTGATGTGAATCAATATGGAGAAAGAATGAGTCATTTCGAATTATATCTCAACGCCATGCAACAAGCTAATTGCAATTTTAAGTATATTTATAAATTTATAAGTAATCTAAAAGACAAAAATAACACAGAAGAAGCACTAAAAAATGCCAATGTTCCTAACGCTTGTCAAGCATTTGTGAAACAGACATTTAAAATTATACAAAATAACAATTTACATATACAAGCAGCTGTTTTTACTTTTGGAAGAGAAGACTTAATTCCTGATATGTTTTTAAATATCGTACATGAACTTAATAAACATGATTCTGCTCCTATTTCTACTTTCGAATATTATCTAAAACGTCACATAGAAGTAGATGGCGGTCACCATTCGCACTTAGCTTATCAAATGACAGAAAATTTGTGCGGTGATGATAAACAGAAATGGAAGGAAGCAACTACAGCAACTCAGGAAGCTCTACAAGAAAGAATAAATCTTTGGGATGCCGTTTTAGAACAAATAAAACTAGAATAATACTACACTTACTTGATACTATTTATAAGAGCAACCAATTTTCAAGTATCTTCTTTCCATATTCAGTTAAAACAGATTCAGGATGAAATTGAACACCGCAAATATTGAGTGTTCGATGTCTTAATGCCATAATTACGCCTGTTTCATCTTCAGCAATAATATGCAAAGCTGAAGGTAATGTAGATTTGTTTACCGCCCAAGAATGATAACGACCTACTTTTAAATGAGTGGGTATTCCTTTAAACAAAGAATCGCTCGCATCTGTAATAGTAATATGAGTAGCTACTCCATGAAAAGGTTGAGATAAATTATATAAATCTCCACCAAAAACTTCCGCAATAGCTTGTAAACCTAAACAAACCCCAAAAATTGATTTAGTTTCAGCGTACGTCTTTATCGTTTGCATTAATAACCCTGATTCAGAAGGAATACCAGGACCTGGAGATAGAATAATTTTTTCAAAAGATGCTACATCTGATAACTGATATTGGTCATTTCTCCAAACTTCAGTTTCAAATCCTATTTCATTTACCAAATGAACCAAGTTATAAGTGAAAGAGTCGTAATTATCTATGATTAGTATTTTCATCTGTTAATTAATTCATTAGTATTTGTTTATCAATGGTATTCATGCGTGCTTCTCAAGTTGTTTTTTAACGGTGATGAAGAACAACACATAATCACATCATTGCTCTTTTGTGAAAAGAGTGTTTATGAGTATTTTTTAATATATTTCATATTGTTTCTGCTACTTCCATAGCTTTTCTTAATGCTGCAATTTTATTATTTACTTCTTTAAGTTCATTTTCTGGAGTCGAATCTAAAACGATACCTGCTCCTGCTTGATAATGTAAAGTATGATTATAACTTAGGAATGACCTAATCATAATAGCATGATTAAAATCTCCATCAAAACCCATATAACCGATTGCTCCACTATAAAATCCCCTTTCCCCTCTTTCATATTCATCTATTAATTCCATAGCTCGGTATTTAGGTGCCCCACTTAAAGTTCCAGCAGGAAACGTATCTCCAACTATCTTAAAAGAAACTGCATTTTCATTCATAATACCCGAAACTTGAGAAACCAAATGAATAACATGTGAATAAAATTGAATTTCTTTAAAAGTTTTCACATTAACTTGCTGGCAATGTCTACTCAAATCGTTTCTTGCCAAATCAACCAACATAACATGTTCTGCCGTTTCCTTAGCATCATTAGAAAGTTGCTCTGCTCTTTTGGCATCTTCCGAATCACTTCCTGTTCGTCGAATAGTACCTGCAATAGGATAAATATTAGCTTGTTTATTTTTAATAGTTATTTGTGCTTCAGGTGATGACCCAAACAATCTGAAATTACCATAATCGAAATAAAATAGATAAGGCGAAGGATTTATGGAACGTAATGCACGATAAACATTAAACTCATCACCGAGAAAAGTTCTTGAAAAACTTCTTGAAAATACTATTTGAAAAACATTACCACGCTGAACATGTTTTTTTAATTCAATAATCCTTTTCTTAAACTCTTCATCTTCAAAATTAGATTTTTCTTCTCCTTGAAGTTGAAATTTGAATTTTGGAAAATCTTTATTTTGAATTAAATAAACTATTCTTTCCAATTGGCTGTCCTTTATAAATTCATCACAATTATTTTCAAAAAGATGTAATTCACTTTTAGCATGATCAATAGCAATGATATACCGATATATATGATATTGCATCTGTGGAATAACAACATTAGAAGCCTGCTGCTTTAATCGAATGGTTTCAAAATGTTGGATAGTTTCGTAAGTAAAATATCCAAATAAACCATTGTTAATAAATTTAGGATTTTCACCTACAGGAATTTTAAAATGAGATTTAAAATTTTCTAATTGTTCAATCAAATCAAAAGAATCAGGTAACAATTGCTCAACCCTACCATCAGGAAAGTACTTATTAAGATGATTATTTTCTAAAATAATACCAGCTATCGGTTCAAAACAAATATAGCTCATACTATTTTCTGTTCCGTGATAATCAGAACTTTCAAGCATAATAGTACAAGGAAACACATCCCTAAGTCTCAAATAAATGCTAACAGGCGTAACAATATCCGATAATAATTTTTTATGTACTGTTTTAAAACTAAATGTATTCATGATAAATTAATTTAAAATAAAAAACCCGACAGATTTTAAACTATCGGGCTGTGATATTTTTGATTATAAAATAATTTTATTAAAAATTACATATTCGACCACCCGATATAGCAATTCATACACCAGCAATCTTGTATCTGAATATGTTTGTGAGTAAGCATAAGCGCAAATATAATTAGTTTTAATATTTTAAAAAACATATTTCAATTTTTAACGCTCTCTGTAAACCGTTTCTAATATAACTTGTCCGACAGCCCGCAAAACATTCTTATCTATACCATTCATATCGTCTTTCTGAGTATGCCAGTAAGGATAAAATCCTTTTTCATTAGAAAAATCAATAATATCTACACAAGGTATTCCATATTGATTAATCCAAAAATGATCATCAATAATACTCCCAGATTGTTTATTAGGGAAATAATCTGAATAACCCAGTTCATTAGCAATATTCCAAATTTTATCAACTATTTTGGGAGCATATTGTACGGATACTTGGTCTTGTGTAAACTGAGCGCCAACACCACCAACCATATCCAAATTAACAGCAAAACGAGCTTTATAATTTTTAATATGGGGGTTTTTGAACCAATATTGAGATCCTAAACACCAAGTTGATTCATTAGGCGTTAAATCATCAGATTTACCATAATCTTCCAAATCCCAAAGAATAAAATCAACACCAATAGTCGGTTTTTGTTGCTGAATTTGTCTCGCCATTTCTAAAATAACAGCTACTCCACTACCTCCATCATTAGCAGCATCAAATGATGCTTTAATTTCATCTTGATCCGATATGGGTCTAGCATCCCAATGTGCAGTAACGAGGACTCTATCTGATTTTCCAATATTAAAAGAAGCGATAATATTTTTTAATTCATACTTTCTATTATCATGCGTAATTACAGACGATTTTTGTATTAAAACTTTAGCTCCAAATCTTTTGAGTTTATTTTCTAAATATTCTGCACACTCAGCATGTGACTTCGTTCCAGGAATACGAGGACCAAAAGCTACTTGTTTGTCTACAAATCGGTAGG
Organism: Sphingobacteriaceae bacterium; assembly: GCA_947478315.1. GTDB lineage: Bacteria > Bacteroidota > Bacteroidia > Sphingobacteriales > Sphingobacteriaceae > CANJWF01. Next base: position 9,491 of record CANJWF010000021.1, read on the forward strand.
CACTATCGCCATTAAAATTCGGAGACTTACGAACAATATTTACAGAAATATCTTGAATATTTGTTTTTTCATCTTCTTTCTTAGTCTTTATTCCACCACTATTACAAGCATAAGTAACCGATAACATGGAGAAAAAAAACGACATGAAAATTTTAATTTTTTTATATCCACCTAACATAAAGATTTTAATTTTTTTATATCCACAAACGTTACTTATTTAAATTATAAATAGAATTTCTAAACAAGATTCCACGTAACATCATCTTTTCCATCCTTAATTTGAATACCTATATCTTGCAAAGCATCTCGTATATAATCAGCAGTAGCATAATTTTTTTCAGATTTTGCCTTTTTACGCATATCTATAACAAAATTCATAACACGGTTTAATGTTTCTGAATTGTCTGACTCTTGCAATAAACCTAAAACATCAAACACAAAACTCTTCATGGATGTATTCAATAATTTAAAATTAGTTTCATCTATTGACGCCTTCCCATCATTGATAGTGTTAATTATTCTAACCCATTCAAATAATTCAGCTATTAAAATCGAACTATTAAAATCGTCATTCATAGCAGCATAACAACGTTCAATAGAAACACTTATATCAAAATCTGTATGAGAAGAAATTTTTAGATTATCTAATAAAGAAACAGCATTCATTAAACGCCTATAACCTTTCTCAGAAGCCTTTAATGCTTCATTAGAAAAATCTAAAGTGCTACGATAATGTGTCTGCATCATAAAAAAACGAACAGACATTGGCGTATATGCCCTTTCTAAAAGGGGATGATTTCCGGAAAATAATTCCAATGGAAGAAATCCATTACCAGCAGACTTCGACATTCTTGTTCCGTTAACAGTAAGCATATTGCTATGTACCCAATATCGTGCAGGACCTGTTCCATGACAAGCTATTGATTGAGCTATTTCATTTGTATGATGAGTAGCCTGTAAATCCATCCCCCCCCCGTGTATATCAAATTGCTCACCTAAATATTTTTTACTCATCGCAGAACATTCAATATGCCATCCAGGAAATCCCCACCCCCAAGGAGAAGGCCAACGCATGATATGCTCAGGCTTTGCATGTATCCAGAGAGCAAAATCTAAACGACCTTTTTTTTCATTCTGACCACCCAATTCTCTTGTATTAACTAATAAATCTTCTAACTTCCTATTAGTTAACTCTCCGTAGTTATATTTTTTAGTATATTTTTCTACATCAAAATAAACGGAACCATCTTTTTCATAAGCATATCCATTATCAACAATTACCTTAATCATTTCTATCTGTTCACATATGTGACCAGTAGCTGTAGGTTCAATACTTGGCGGTAAAGTGTTAAACAATTCTAAAACATGATGAAAACCTAACGTATATTTCTGAACAATCTCCATCGGTTCCAATTGTTCAAGTTTAGCTTTTTTAGCAAATTTATCATCTCCTTCATCTCTATCTCCCTCTAAATGACCAGCATCTGTTATATTTCTAACATAACGAACTTTATACCCCAAATGAAGCAGGTAACGAAACATTAAATCAAAAGAAACAAATGTGCGACAATTTCCAAGATGGACATTACTGTAAACCGTTGGTCCACAAACATATAAACCTACACTATCAGAATGTATCGATTTAAATATTTCTTTACTACGAGTTAAAGTATTGTAAATAGAGAGTTTTCTATACTCCATATGTGTAATTTTATTTAATCTTTAATTATTGTATAAACGTAACCTCTTGACCTTCTTGCAAAGCAAAAATTATTCTGATATAACTATCTGTTATTTGAATAATTTTATTCGGAATATCATTATTTTTCAATAATTGCTGACCCTTGGGTAGTTGAATAGTAAATATTCCATCCGTTCTTGCTTTAAGCGTTATCTCTGATACCAAGCCATTTTTTACTTTAGCTGAAACTAATAAATTATTCTCTGCTCTTAAATTGGTAAAAGAAACATCTTTCCACGCACTAGGAAGTGCAGGAAAAATTCTAATAATCCCATTATGACTCTGTAAAAGCATTTCTTGAATTGCAGAAGCGAACAAAAAATTACCTTCAGAAGTAAACTTATTTGCATTAGGGAAAATCGAA
>CANJWF010000022.1 GCA_947478315.1 Sphingobacteriaceae bacterium
AAAATTCAAACTTTATTCCGATGAAAATTATCCCTCATTTTATCATTTTGGCGTTCTTTGTTTTATTCGCATGTAAAAAATCTGAAGAAGACAGACGTAACGTGGTATTGCAAATTAAGAATGAAAGCACACAAACAGCTACCATAAAATTGTGTGCCTCTCTTCCTTTCGGACCTATGAATACAAAATTGCTCTATACGGATTCAATAATTTTTGATGTAGGCTCACAACAAAAATTTGAAAAGATATGGTACAAACCAAAATATATTAGCGATACACACGAAGGATTCATGGATATAATTGTTAACAAAGATACTTTATACGGGGTTTTGACCGTTTATGGAGAAAAATTGATTCAAAATACGATTGATTTATCCATCAAACAAGATACGGTTATTATGCATAAACCCGATTTATCCGTTCTTTTAAAAAAATGGCACAAATATCAACACTAAAAGGATTGTTCAGTAATATGTTAAATGTATGATGATTGATTTTGATTCTATGACAAGCACTGCCTCAACTTTCAAATAATCTTTTTGTCATATTGTGTAACTGTATAATCAACCCGCTTCTGATGAATCTGAACGAACAGGATTATCACAATAATCAAACAGGTAGGGTTATTTTTAATCTTTCGTCGCGTATCGATGTTCAGCGTCGTTGGTGGTGGTGGGATAAAAAAACATTAGTTTGCCCTAGTGATGATGAGTATCGGGATATAGCAAAAGCAAGAACGGATAGGGCTTATAAAGTAGATTTTACCGTTAGTGCGGTACGAGCTACTCATTATGAGAATTTAGTTTATTTTCAATAATCGGTGGTATGAAACGAATTTTTGTAATGACGGTAATGTGTTTAGGGTGTTTTTTATTGTCGCAATGTGAACTTATCGACTCCTATAAAACACTTCAGCACATGGACACGCGTATGGATGGAACTCGAGAATTAAACGCGGTATTGCATATTAAAAACGAACGAGCAGATACGATTAGGGTTAAAATTTTGGCTCATATAGGGAGGTTGAATTCCGATTCGCTTTTCTTGAAAATTAATCCTCAGGCTACTTTACATCATACTTGGGTAAAGCCTAAAGAGGTTGGTGCAGGAGGATACGGTTCACTAGAACTACGGGTATTGAATGATACTATTAAGCCACTCTCTTTTGGGTATTATGATTACGGTTTTGGTGGGCATAACACGTTTAGTTTTACGGTACAGTCTACTACTGTTAAACGATATTGAACTTTATGAAAACAGGTAGGGTTATTTTTAATCTTTCGTCGCGTATCGATGTTCAGCGTCGTTGGTGGTGGTTTGATAAACGAACGTTGGTTTGCCCCAGTGATGATCAATATAGGGATATGGCAAAAGCAAGAACGGATAGGGCTACTCAAGTAGGCTTATCCGTGAGTGCCGTACAATCGATTCATTATGAAAATTTGGTCTATTTTTGGTAATCATATTAAATATCAATACCATGAAAATGTTGTTTGTTGCCTTGTTGGCGAGTATTTGTTTCACTAGTTGCAAAAAAGAAGAAGATAAACCTCAAAATGCCGTGGTAACCATTAAGAATTACCGAGACAGTATTTTACAAGTAAAAATTTATTCAGAATTTGGTGGGCGTTCCGATTTGGATACTACACGTTTAAGCATAGCACCCAAAGATACGATGAAAATAATTTGGAGTGGAAGTGAAACTGGACACATGTATAAGGCAAAAGGAGAGGGAGCGTTAGTAATGATGGTTTTACCCACGAATAAAAGATATGGTGTTGCCTACTTCAGTGCTGGAAGATTTAATAACCCACCATATAATCGCTTTGTTTTTAGCATATATAAGGATAGTGTTCTATCAGGGGGAATTGTTCAAACACCAATACCTGCGGTACGTGGGCAGTAGTTGAGATATCCAAGTTTTGCTTTGATGAAATATGCTATTTGTTACTAAGTTGAAGCATTGTCTATAGCGTATTTGGATACACTACCTCAAACGTCATCGTAAGACTTATAGTCGTCTACGATGACGTTTTTTTAAATAGGCATTCGTGCTAATGGACTTACTTGCTGTGAACAGAAATCGTGTTTTAATAGTTTATGATAACCCGCAATGGCAATCATTGCGGCATTATCTGTGCAGTATTCAAATTTTGGTATGTATATACTCCAATGATGTTGTTTTCCTAACTTTTCTAATGCTGTGCGTAGGCCTGAATTGGCAGACACTCCACCTGCAATAGCAATGTGTTTGATTTGATAATCTTTGGCGGCTTTTTCTAATTTTTCTGATAGTATGGTAACAATACGATGTTGTACTGAGGCACAAATATCAGGTAGGTGTTCCTTAACGAAGTTCGGATTGATAGCAGTTTGTGCTCGTATGAAGTATAAAATGGACGTTTTTAGCCCACTAAAGCTGAAATTATAGCCGTCGATGTTGGGTTTTGGAAAAGTGAATGCGCTGCCATTACCCTCTTGTGCATATTTATCAATAAGGGGTCCTCCGGGGTAAGGTAAACCGATAATTTTAGCTGTTTTATCGAATGCTTCGCCTGCTGCGTCGTCAATAGTTTCGCCAATGACGACCATATCAAAATAATCCTTCACCAGTACAATTTGAGTATGCCCTCCAGATACGGTAAGACATATAAATGGAAATTTCGGATGAGGTGCATCAATAAAATGGGCTAATATGTGTGCTTGCATATGATTGACGGAAGCCAAAGGAATATTTAATCCTAAAGCGAGGGCTTTGGCAAATGAAACGCCCACTAAAAGGGCGCCTAGTAGTCCAGGACCTTTTGTAAAAGCAATTAAATTAAGGTCATTTTTGTGTATTTTCGCATCTTGTAGGGCTTGATGAACTACGGGAACTATGTTTTGCTGATGCGCGCGCGAAGCCAATTCGGGCACTACGCCACCGTATTGTTGATGAACTTCTTGGCTGGCAATTACGTTTGAAGCTATTTTGCCGTCTATGCAAACCGAGGCCGCAGTTTCGTCGCAAGAAGATTCTATTCCAAGTATAATTTTAGACATTCATTTAGGGATTGGGAATTAGAAATTAGGAAAGGTATGCTGCTACACCAATTTCAGTTTACACTTTCCTCAAAGTTCAAAGCTATCAAAAAAACGATTAAGATATCATTATTAGTCCTGTCGATGTTGATTGCATTGGCATGGGGAGCATTGTACGCACTTCGATTTAAAACAGTTCAAACACGTGCTTGTCAATATGTTGTTTCAATACTTTCAGAGCAATTGCATGCTAAGGTATCGGTGCAATCGGTAGATTTTCGTCTTTTTTCTTCTTTGATAATCAAGGGCTTTTTAGTGCACGATTTAACCAAAGATACGCTTCTATATGCTGATGAATTGGCGGTTTCATTTAAGTGGATGTCGCTTAGGAAACGGACAGTGGCGCTTCGCAATGTTCGATTGCTTGGGGGAAAATTCAATCTGAAATCATCGGATGGCAATACGAGTAATTTAGACTTTTTGATTCGATATTTTGCTGGAGGAAAATCTTCCAAAGGAGGTGGCTCAAAATTTACTTTTACCTTGGATAGGCTTTTGTTGGAAAAATTTACGTTCACTTACCGATTAAAAGGCGCTGAGCCAATGAAGGGGCGTATCAATTATGACGATGTTTATGTGAGAGATTTTAACATGGAAGTAGAGAAGCCTCGGATGGAGCATGGCGTATTTAAGGGGCATATATTGCATTTGAGTTTAAAAGAAAAAAGTGGGTTTGTGTTGAATGATTTAACGACCGAGTGTGTTATAGGTCAAAATCGGATGGAATTTAGTAAACTGTATCTGAAAATAGCACAAACAGTGGTGCGTGGGTATTATGGTATGTTTTATCGTTCTTTTAGTGATTTTGGAGATTACAATAACAAGGTAATCATGGTAGGCGAATTACATCATACGCAAGTTAACCTACAAGATATTGCTTTTTTTGCACCGCCGGTTATGCCCCTTTATAATCTTTCTGTAGGGTTAAATGGTAGAATAGTTGGCCCCGTTAATCGGTTAAAAGCTAATAATTTATTGATTAAATTGGGTACTGCAACGTATGCAAAAGGTACCTTTCTGATAAAACATACCGACAATCCGAAAAAAATATTTATGGATTTTAAATTTCGTAACCTAGGTACCAATCAACGAGATTTAGCCACGATTCTTCCTGTTTTTTTTCCAATATCATCTCAGCAAATTCCTACACGCTTATCCAATTTAGGCTATGTGAATTTTAAGGGCAATTTTACAGGCACTTTGTCTCAAATGAATGCACAGGGATTCATTAAAACTAACTTGGGATTGTTAGATATGCGTGCGAATTTGTTAACGGCAAATTTTGATATACAAAAGATGCAGTATACGGCCTTGTTGGCAACCCCTCGTTTTGTGATAGGCAATTTGCTCGCAGAATCCGGACTGATGATACCAACTGACGAAGTGATTTTACGGGCTCAAATTGCGGGTGTTGGGTTTAATCCTCAAAATTTGTCAGAGCAGTTGAATGTTGAAATTCAAAAAATTCAAATTAAAGGAGTTACTCTTCACGATGTTACTGCCGATGGCTTATATACGCAAAAGATTTTTAAAGGTAATATTCGCTTAGCGGATGATAATTTTCAGGCTTCTTTTAATGGTCTATTGGATTTTAGCAATCATGCAAAATTTGTTTTCAATGCACACGTTGATAAGCTTAATGCTCATTTGTTGGGTCTTCCGCAAGATTCGGTGTTTGTTTCAGGAGATGTGATTGCCGATTTCTCGGGGCACAATTTTTATGATTTTAAAGGTCAATGTGCTATAAAACAGGCTTCTATATTTGATGTGCAAAAGCAATATTTTATTAACGCTATTGATTTTTCGGCTTATGGACAGGGCGCGCATCGTGTATTTCAATTACGTTCAGACTTGTTTGATGCAGAAATTAATGGGGTTTGTTATCTGCCAGATTTGCCTATTGCTTTTGCTAAAGTAGTTAATCGTTACCTGCCATCTTATACCTATACGAAACGTTCTTTTGGGGAGCAAAATTTCGATTTCGATTTTAATATTAAAAACATTGCCCCGTTTACCGCTTTCTTCTTGCCTGATTTGCATGTACACAAAGGCGGAAAATTTAGGGGTTCGTTTCATTCTATGCAAGATTCTGTGGTGCTTAACGGTGCAATTGATGATTTCTCCTACAAAAACATTGGATTTAAAAAATTAATCATAGACCAAAGTTCAGCACAAGATAGGTTAGAAGCCTTTGCTTCTTTGGATGAAATAGATTTACCAACAGGTATTCCTGTTCATAATATTATTGTTGCCAATCTTTTACGTAATGATACATTGAATTTTAACTTAAAAGTATCTGATCAAAAAGATTGGAATGAGATGGATATTAATGGTTTATTGACGTTTCAAGAAGATAAGTGTGCCCCTTTCTTATTCACTATTTTACCCTCTAAGTTATTGCTGGAGAATAAAGTTTGGCACATTAATGATTTAGCTAAAATTCAACTTGGATATCAATGTTTGAAAATTCAAAACTTGCAAATTGCGAGAGAAAATCAATCATTGAACATCAGCGCAGATACGCACGAAGCGCGTATAGATGCAAGTTTTATATTGTCTAAAATTAATTTCGATTCATTTGGTTATACCCTTAAACATATTTATGGACTTGATTTAAAAGGGGAACTCAATGGTAAAATCGACGTGTTTAATGTTGCACGTAACCCTGTTGCGACTTGTGATATTCGAATCGATAAGATGGCTGTTAACAATGTATCTGCGGGAGATATTACGCTTAAAAGTAGTTTCGATGCCGAACACCATCTTTTATCGTATTTGGCTCATCTAGAAGATAATAAAAAACAACTATTGTCTTTTTCAGGCAATTTAGATACAGACCGCAAAACGATAGATGGAGAAATCAATATTACTGATTTTAGCGTGCCCGTTTTTGAGCCATTTATCAAATCGTATGTAGCAAACCTTCAGGGCAATCTTGGCGGTTTACTAAAATTAACCGGCAATATTAGTAAGCCAATTATTTCTGGGATGTTAGAATTGAGGGGACTTAAAGGAACTATTAATTATTTGAATACCACTTACCAAGTTACAGACAAGTTACTGATAAATGAGGGAATTATTAGTTTTAACAACGTGGTTTTTGTAGACACCCGTAAGCACAACGCCATCGCTAACGGTACGATAGATGTTCGTGATATATTAAGACCCAAGTTTAATGTAAATATGCTTGCCGATGACTTGGTAATGATGAATACCAGCAGTAAAGATAATGCAGATTTTTATGGAAAGATGATAGGTAGTGGAACTGCTAATTTTATGGGTGAAATTCGAGACATGAGCATGAATTTTACCATTCAAACCGAACCTGGCACTATTTGTAATTTATCTTTTTCGGGTAATAGCAAAGTGTCGGATAATGAATTTATTCGGTTTGTAAGTAAAGATACGCTGCGGGCGAACAATCGTTCTAATATACCCAATGGACTTACCATTAATGTTGCTTTGAATATAGATGAATCTGCCGTTGCCAATATTCAAACGAATGTAGGTAAGTTAACCACACAGGGTAAGGGAAATATCAATCTCAAATTATCTTCTTTAGGCGATTTCTCTATGTCGGGAGATTATTTGATTACTAAGGGGCGTTATGAATTAAGTTCTCAAAATGCTTTGATTAGTAATTTAGGGAAAAAATTAGAGCTCCGTGAAGGAAGCACCATTAAATGGTCTGGTAATCCCACAGATGCGCTATTGGATGTGAAAGCGGTGTATCCTGTAGTTACTCAAATAGCTCCTCTATACCAAGCCGCAGGCAGAGTGCTTTCTGATTCCGACCCTAAATCCTATCAACAATATCCTGTCGATGTTATTTTGTCATTAAAAGGTTTATTAACTACTCCAGATATAGCATTCGATATAAATTTTCCTACAGATGCTACCGTTAAGGATGATTTAAGTACGTATTTGAACGACAACAATAAGTTTACCCAAGCGGTAAGCTTGATGATTAAACGTAGCTTTAGTAAGGGCAATGCCGATATTGTAGATAGTAAGGCTGGCTTGCAAATAGGAGCAGAATATATTTTTAATCAGGCCAACCATTTAATGGCAGAACTGTTGGGGGTTCAGTTTATTAACTTCAATTCTCGTTCCTTAAACGATATACAAACTTCTTTGAAGTTATTTAACAATAGGTTGGCATTTAATGGAGGTGTTATTAACAATGGTCAGAACTTAAGCAAGAAATCTACCGATGCTGAGAGTACCGCATTAAGTACCTTAAACAATACGGTTGCAACCAATTTAAGTATAGATGTTGAAGCGTCTTATCTCATCAAAAAAGATGGAAGTCTTACCGTTAGGGCTTATAATAGACCTTCTACGTTTAATATCTATAATTTAAACGGAGGACAGTCTATCAATGGAATAGGATTGGTTTTTTATAAAGATTTCGATGCTGTATTAGACATTTTTCGTTCTAGCAAACGGGAGAAAAATTTTATAAAATCTGCCAATAAATAGTTGAAAATAAAGTATTTAATTTCTTTTGAGGGTCGCGATTATTTAGTTCGCCATCAAAGTCATCGGCATTTACCTCTTCTTTTTTCTCCGCGAAAAAAGAAGTAAAAAAGCTCGTCGCTGCATATTGTGCTTCGAAAGTCAATGCGTTAGCAATTTGCTGCTTGCCGCACAATATAAGGCGACAGAGGACGCTTATTAAGGATCACTGCGTTTCGTGCTTCTATTTATGTTTTTACGGTCATGTATGCATAAGCTTTTCTGCAAGATTTCTACAAATTCCATCAAAACCTTGCCTATTTTTAACCCGTATTTTCAATACAATAATCTATAAAATAGATTGTTAAATACTTTTTAAGGGTCGATTATTTAATTTGATGACCCATTTTATCTCGCTTAGTTTGCAAGTAATGTTGGTTATGTTCATTGGCAGGTATTTCAATAGCAATGTTTTCAACAACACTAAGCCCATATCCGATAAGACCCGCCCTCTTGGTAGGATTGTTAGATAGGAGTCGCATGTTGCAGATACCTAAGTCTCTCAAAATTTGAGCCCCAATGCCGTAGTTTCGTTGATCGGGTTTAAATCCTAGTTCGATGTTAGCTTCTACCGTATCTCGCCCATTTTCTTGTAACTGATAGGCTTTTAGTTTGTTAATAAGTCCTATGCCCCTGCCTTCTTGATTCATGTATAGTATTACTCCTTTGCCCGCTGCTTCAATCATTTCCATTGCACGATGCAATTGTGGACCGCAGTCGCATCGGCATGAACCAAAAATATCGCCCGTGATACACGAGCTATGCACTCTTACCAAAATGGCTTCTTCGGGAGCCCATGTGCCTTTTACAAGTGCTAAATGTTGTTCTCCCGTATTGATTTCAGTATAGGCTATTAGGTCAAAATCGCCCCATTCGGTGGGGAGTTTTACGGTAACTTCTTTTTTAATTAAGGTTTCATGTTTGAGTCGGTAGGCAATTAAGTCTTTGATGGTAATAATTTTTAGGTCGAATTTTTGTGCGATGCTTAGCAATTCGGGAAAACGCGCCATTTCTCCATCTTCTTTCATAATTTCTACAATAACGCCTGCGGGTTCAAATCCTGCCAATCGTGCCAAATCTACTGCCGCTTCGGTGTGTCCCGCTCTGCGAAGTACACCCCCATCTTTTGCCTTCAGTGGAAAAATATGACCTGGGCGTCCGAGTTCTTCGGGTTTTGTTTTCGGATCAATAAGGGCTTTAATCGTTTTTGAACGGTCAGATGCCGATATGCCTGTTGTGCAACCATGGCCTATTAAATCTATTGAAACGGTAAAATTAGTTTCGTGTGTTGCCGTATTATTGCCCACCATCAGGTGTAGGTCTAAGGCGTCGCATCTTTCTTCGGTAAGTGGGGTGCACACCAAACCTCTGCCGTGTGTAACCATGAAATTAACCATTTCTGGTGTGGCGTTGGCGGCTGCGGTTAAAAAATCACCTTCATTTTCGCGATCTTCATCGTCCATCACAATAATGGCTTTCCCTGCTTTTATGTCGGCGATGGCTTCTTCTATCGTGTTAGTTAGTTTTTTATTCATCTGTGTAGGGGTTTTTGCAAATGCTTTGCGAAAGTGCTAAAACTTTCACAAACGTAATGTCAAGTACTTGTTATTTATGCGAATTTGGGTTAAAAGATGCCCAATACGGCAGTTTTAGCAAATAGATTGTCTAAAACTGTGCTGGGGTCATCCTGAACTTGATTCAGGATCTATTAGATTGGGGTGCAATTCAAATTGTCGGGATGGGATTTTCAAGGATGAAATGTCATTGCGGGCTTCACCCGCAATCTATCTGTTGACTTGTCCTGAAATAGACTTACAGATTGCGGGTGAAGCCCGCAATGACGTGATGGACGAATTTAATGCGTTTAAACTGTTTCGCGACAATGTGAATTGCACCCCTTACATTGCGGATCAAGTTCAGGATGACCACTTTTTTTAGATACCGCTAATAATTTGATGGTCCCTCTAACCTTTTTATAGAATTTGAACCCAAATTCGCATTATTTATATTGCGCTAACCAGCGTAAGGCTTTTTCTTTGTTGCCAAAAATTTCTGTGGGCACCCTACTTTTTTTAAAAGTGAATATGACATTTGCGACAATACGTGCTACAAAATTATCCATTACCATCGCGATTGCGATAATGTTAATGAAAGGTTCTTCGGTAGCGTAATATTCATGGGTTTCTTTGCTCACATTGATAGCGTTATTGACCAATACCAACACGGGAACAGCTTTTTCTTCAGCACCTGATGCTATTTTTCGGTCTGCTACCAATTGTTTAGCCATTTGTAGACTTACTTCATTGATAGATGGATTTAAACTTTGTACCACAATGTCATCCTCTAGCCAGGTTTCGGCATAGGCACTTTTTACGTAATTTTCTTTATCGGGCATGTAACTGATTTAATACAATTTATTGCTTGGTTTACAATAGTCAAGCATTTTTTTATCAAAAGTAGCCTAAAATCAATTTAATATTGAATTAAAATCATTTTTACTATGAAAAAAAACTTGACTTTATTAATGAAATAATACAACGCGCACAAGCGACTGGGATTACTCATATTGACGTTGAAAAATCACCTCTGAGTGGCAGGCTCTTTAGCCTAAATGCAGCGTCTATTTTAAATTTCGCCTCCTGTAGTTACTTGGGTTTAGAAACCGACGAAAGGCTTAAAGCGGCAGCCATCGATGCCATTGTGCACCATGGCATGAGCTATTCATCTTCTCGAGCCTATCTTTCTAACCCTTTGTATGCCGAGTTAGAACATGAATTGGCGGCTATGTTTGGCACTTCGGTAGTGTTTTTTGCTTAGCTGTAGTACAAGTACACTAGGGGCGATGGCATCGACATGGGCTACCCGATATTTCGAACTCTCGCACGCCTATTTTTTTTATTGATGTAGGAAAAGTAAGGTTTTTCGTTGCTTGGTTTTTGTCAATTCGTTGAAATTAGGATTTATTTGTACTGTTGCAACCATCGTAAAGCTTTTTCTTTGTTGCCAAAAATTTCTGTAGGAACACTGCTTTTTTTAAAAGTAAATATGATACTTGCAACAAGACGGGCTACGAAGTTATCTATCACCATCGCAATTGCGATAATGTTAATAAAAGGTTCTTCGGTAGCGTAATATTCATGGGTTTCTTTGTGGGCGTTGACAATGTTATTCACTAATAATAGGACAGGTACGGCTTTTTCTTCAGCACCTGATGCCATTTTTCGGTCTGCCACCAATTGTTTGGCCATTTGTAAATTTACTTCATTGATGTAGGGATTTAAACTTTGTACCACAATGTCATCCTCCAGCCAAGTTTCGGCATAGATACTTTTTACGTAATTTTCTTTATGGGGCATATTGTATTGTTTGTGGTGTGCTCAAATGAACGAAACACTTGAGGATGGTTTCTCAAAAATTGCCCTATATAATCGTTGGGCTTTTATGATACCTAATTTTTTGATACAGTCTAATACACCAATAAACATTGCTATGTAAAAGCTTTGATAAAAATTTAAACTGTTTTTCTTGGCAAACATTCAAATCTTTGTTAGGGTTAATAACTTTAACAAAGGTTATTTGATTCGGGTAGTTTAATAGCATACAATATCATATTGGAACTTTCTCCCGAAGGGGGAAATACCATTGTTGCTAATACGTGTCCTAGATGTATATTATTTAATTTGACGTTTAACCAACCATTAAATCCTTTCATTGACATTTTTTCAATAAATCCGTTGAAATCATCGAAAAATATATCAATTTTTTGCCCTTTGATATTCGGAATAGTTTTTTCGCTTGTTTGAAAAAAAATAACCACGTCATCTTTGTCTGTCCCAATTAGTATAGTTCGTTTAATATCAAAAGTGGCTAATAAATTGCTTAGTAAATTGTTGGAAATTGCCTTGTCTTGTAATTTTTCGTTTAAGGTATTGATTGCTACGGAAAAAAAATTTTGAATAGACTTAATGTTAGACGTAAGGGCAAGTCT
>CANJWF010000023.1 GCA_947478315.1 Sphingobacteriaceae bacterium
AATTATGTTTTTCATCTATAACAAAATAAAGTTCTGCGTCAGCTTTGGGCATTTCTTTATTCTGATCTTGCATGTAATAATTTTCTGTCTTATGTAAAATTTGTTTAACGCCTGGCTCGCTTAAAAATTTAATAAGAGTTTTATTTTTAGGTAATCCTCGATGAGCCCTCAATAAAGCTAAACCTCCTTCTTCGGGTCCTGTCTTACCTTCATTAATAAGTTTTTTTGCTTCATTGAGCGTGATATTGAGATAATTTTTTTGAGCATTTACCAAACGCTCGATACGAGGTTTCAATTCATAAAATTCATGTCTATCGCCATGAGGAATAGGTCCAGAAATAATTAAAGGAGTTCTAGCATCATCAATAAGAACCGAATCGACCTCATCGACCATTGCATAATGCAATTTACGTTGCACCATCTCTTCGGGTGATTGAACCATATTATCGCGCAAATAATCAAATCCGAATTCATTGTTGGTACCAAAAGTAATATCCGCTAAATAAGCCTTACGACGAGCATCTGTATTCGGTTGATGTTTATCTATGCAGTCGACGGTTAAGCCATGAAATTCATATAAAGGTCCCATCCATTCGGCATCTCTTCGTGCTAAATAATCGTTAACAGTAACTAAATGAACCCCTTTTCCAGCTAAGGCATTTAAATAGGTAGGCAAAGTAGCTACTAATGTTTTTCCTTCTCCCGTACCCATTTCAGCAATCTTACCTTGGTGGAGTACAAGCCCTCCAATTAATTGCACATCATAATGTATCATATTCCACGTCATATCGCTCCCAGCTGCTTTCCATGTATTGGCATGAAATGCTTTATCTCCATTAATGACGACATTCTTTTTGGTTTGGGCTAATATTCTATCTTGCTCTGTTGCTACTACTTCTAATATTGAATGCTCTGAAAAACGACGAGCGGTTTCTTTAACTACAGCAAAAGCTTCTGGCAATAACTGATTTAAAATTTCTTCTAAAGCCGCGTCTCTCTCCTTGTTAAGTTTATCAATCGCCTCATACCATTGTACTTTAGCTTCAACATCGGCCTCTACGTTAGATCCAATTTTTGCTTGTATATTTTGTAACTCTATATCAATATCTTCTAAATAAGTGTTAATACGTTCTTTAAACTCAATCGTTTTTTGACGTAATTCATCGTTGGTTAACGACTGTAAAAGGGCGTATTCTTGATTAATTATCGATACAATGGGCATAATTTGCTTAATGTCTCGATCGGATTTTGTGCCAAAAAGTTTATTTAAGAAATTTAACATAGAATCTAAATGAGTTGCAGGTGTAATACTAAATCGGTAGAACTAGAAAATATGATTTGTACTAAATAAATCATATTGCTAAAATCGGGTAAAGTTAAAACTTTCGACAGAATAAATAACGCCTATCTGTTTAATGTACTAAAATCTCAACAAAATAAATCTGACAAAGAATTCAAACACCTAAATTATGTTGAAGATTGGCTTTCCTTTAAGTGAGCAGCGCATTTACACCAAAAAGCTGTGATTAGCTAGCTAGCAATTTTGTAGCTTTGCGTATGGAACTAATACCAGATACTCGTCGAAAAGCTTTAAAAATTAATTTAGATGGAAGCATATATGGAACATTTGCAGAAATAGGTGCTGGACAGGAAGTAGCAAGGCATTTTTTTATGGCAGGGGCGGCATCAGGGACTATCGCAAAAACGATGTCGGCTTACGATATGACTTTTAGTAATGCTATCTATGGTCAAGAAGATTCAGGACGTTATGTATCTAAATCTCGTTTAACTAAAATGCTTGACCATGAGTACGAATTGCTTACCGAACGCCTATGTGGCGAAAAATATGAATCTAAAACTTTTTTTGCTTTCGCTAATACAGTTACTACGCTCAATTATAGTAAAACCAATGACCCACATGGTTGGATAGGTATTCGTTTCCAATTGGCACCTCAAGGAGAGTCAAACGAAATTCTCTTCCATGTTCGACTATTAGATAGCGACGCGAGTTTACAACAAAATGTACTGGGTATTTTGGGAGTAAACTTAGTTTACGCTGCTTATTGCTACCATGGCAATCCTAAAGCTATGGTAGAATCTTTGGCCGACAATTTATCACAAGGTTCTGTCGAAATAGATTTAATTAGTGTGAAGGGACCTGCATTTTCTAACGTAGACGATATTTTAATCAACTTATATTTGATACAAAAAGGGTATTCAAGTGCGGCTATTTTTAATCCTGAGGGTGAAATTTGTCAAGCCAAAGATATGCTCTATAAAAAGTATATTATGATTTGGCGAACACGTTACCGTCAAAATAAAAGCATTGCTCCTTTATATAACTCGGCAACCCAATCTAATACTTCCGAAAATATCAATCAAAATGTACTATTTGCCGATAAAATGTTTAAGCAAGCTACCAAGCAGTTTAAATATACGCACAACATTAAAGATGAAGAAATGGTTGCATTGGCAGAACTAACACTAAATAATTTATTACATAAGGTAGCTATTGACAATGAAAATGATTTATTGGCAACAGTGGTAGAACGAGCTAAAACATTCATGGGAATGGGGCATCATGTGCTCATATCGGATTTCAGCAGAAACAATCAACTAGCACAATATTTATCAATTTGTAAACCCTGTGCGGTTGGCATCACCACTAACGTGGTAAATATTAAACATATTTTCACTGCCGATAATTACAATAACGAGAACTACACAAACGAACTTTTGGCTTATGTAAGCGATTTGTTTAGCAAAAATGTGAAACTGTTTGTGTACCCTTATAAAGATATGGGTACTCAAGAAATTATCAACTCTAAAAATGTTTCCGTATCTGTGCAAAGTCGCTTATTATATGATTTTTTGATTCAGAATAACTATATCACAGATATTGAAGATTATACAGATACGGATGTGATTCAATTATAGCTATTTTCTGTAACACCCCAATCTATATAAAACTGTTCCGTCATTTATTTGCTTTAAAATATGGCTAAGATATTTGCCCTTAATGAAGGGTGCTTTTCGGTTGATGCTTCAAAAAAATTCATCCCTTTTAATGCTGATATTCACCATTCAAAGGATAGACCCGCTTCTCTTTTTATACATGTACAACCATTTTTAATCGAAACTCAACAAGATTTAATACTGATTGATGCTGGATTGGGATTTAACAATGAAATGGACACATTAATCTTGCATAATAATATACGAAAAGCTGGCTTTGAACCCGAAGATGTAAGCTTGGTTTTATTATCTCACTTACATTTCGATCATATCGGAGGATTGATTTTTAAGACTAGCTCCTTCGGAGATAGTCGTCTGAGCTTTACACATGCAGATTATATTATTCAAGAAAATGAATGGAATGTAGCATATACTCAAGCATCTAAATCTTACAATACTACCATTCTAGACATACTCCATCGTTCTGGCAATATTCGATTCGTTAATGGGAACGGCAACTTAACGGATGATATTTCTTTTAATATAACAGGAGGACACTGTGAATGGCATCAAGTATTTTTAATTAAAGACGGAGATGAACAGATTTTTTTCGGGGGCGATATTCTGCCTGAACCTGAACAGATACTTAGAAGATTTTTGGCAAAATATGATTTTGACCCAAAGAAAGCTATGTTGCTGAGAGAGGAGTATGCAAAAAAAGCTGCGGATGAAGGTTGGACATGTCTTTTCTACCATGCAAAGGATAAACCTATTTCAAAAATAGGTTTTGATGGTAATCATTTCAATATCTATTGAGCAATACCTATCAACTCTGCCAACATCTGCTCTAAATGTTCGGCGTAAAGTGGCTTAGGAGCAAGCCCTGTAACGCAGGAGTATTTGCTAATTTGAATATGTTCTTCGGGATTAATTGACCAAGAGGTTAAATAAAGTTTAATTTTTTTATTAATACTAACACTCATTTCATCAAACTTACTTAAAAACAACTCGGCATTAACAATGGCGAGATCTAACAGAATCATGTCTGGCAAAAGTTCTTCGGTCTGCTGGAAAGCATTTTGTATATAATTAGTTGCTTCACGCTCATCAAAACAAATATCAACCCTAATAGACACTCCGAAAGAACTTCGTTTAACTAAACGCTGAATAACGAAATTATTAATAGAGTCGTTGTCAATCAACAAAATTTTAGTCATAGGAGGAATTGCTTTGTAAAATTTCCCTAGTTGTACGTTCTACAAATAGAAAAGGTTTTGGTGAAAAGAACACTATTGTTCTAAAAAGTCAAGAGATTCGGGATTCAATTCTTGCAATCCATTTTCTACCTGCAAAGTGTCTGTCGTAGCTGCAATGGTTCTGCGCAGTGATTCTTTTAAACGAACTTGATAAAATCCGTAATTGGTAGAATCTGGCATAATCATCCTACGACGAACCATTAGTCCTCCTATTAAATTATAATAACCCTTTAAATAAGGTTTTAAAGATCCATCGGAAAGAAAAGCATACAGTGCCGCCTTAGGTTTAGGAACAATATGTGCCAAATAAATACTTTCTCCCAAATTAAGTTGCATTGGATGTTTACCAAAATAAAAACGAGCGGCTTCACCTATTCCATAAACATTGGGTCCCCATTCTATCATATTCAAATAAACTTCATACATACGTTGCTTACTTACCAAACGATTATTCTCTATTAGCCATACCAACATAATTTCTTCTATTTTGCGAAACAATGTTTTCTGCCGATTCAAAAAAATATTTTTAACTAATTGCATAGAGATGGTACTTCCCCCTCTTTTGTAGGAGTGTGCTTTAAAATTAGTGGCTATCGCTTTCCTAATGGCTTCCTCATTAAACCCCTTGTGTGTAAAAAAACTATAATCTTCCGAAGTTAAAATAGCATTACGTAAGTGCGGTGAAATTTCATTAAATGAGACATAATTAGGATTATCGGCACCAATTTGAATGGGACGAACGAGATTCCCTTTTTCGTAAGGGAGGTAGGTGAAGTCGTATTTAATTTTTTCTATATCAACTGCTCCATATTGCTTGATTTTAAAATTATTTTTATAGGTATGAATATCCAATTTAACATCATCTGGGCGATTGCTATCTAAAAGAAAATCTAGAGAATAACCTACATCTCCCTCTACCTTCATACCATCAAGAGACTGAAACATTCCTGTTGGTATGGCATCAAATAAAGTTTGAGCAGTAGTAGTCGGTATCTGTAATTTTAATTCGTATTTCTTATGAGGAGTGATTGTATACTTTATAAATGGGGAAAACTTCGCCTTTCCTAAAGTAATGATGGAACTACTATCTAGTGAAAAATAATTGGTTCCTACAAAAACATTACTTTGTATAGCTATATTCGGAAAGACAAGACTCGTAGATGCAATTTTTGCATGATTAATACCCAAATTGGTGACGGACCAATGCCCGTACATTTTAAATTCTCCACTACTACGTTCCGCTTTCTTTAATTCAGTAGAAAGAGTGTCAAAATTCAATTGTAATTGTAGTTTTTGTTTGATATAAGGCAACTCTACTTTTCCCTTGTCTGCAAAAAGACTAAACTTTAAATGATAATCGCTGGGTTCCACCAATCCGTTAAGATGCCAAGGTATTGGATTTTTATTTACCCAAAAGGTAGATTGCAAGATACCATTCTCTATCGTCGCAAATTGTGTAAAAAGTGCTACTTCGAGTGTATCATCAATAACACGAATTTGAAAATTTTTGACGTTCATTTCTCCTGGAATCTTATCTATCAAATTGTCCATGAGCTTACCTACTAACTTAGACCAATCTATCGTAGATTGAACATTGCTTTTTTTCTTTTTTTTGAATAGAAAATCGAAATTCTTAACCCCATTAATGTTTGTCAAATTCAGTAATGCTTGTCGCATATCCAACTGTTGAATTTCAATACGTCCCCACAACAACGGAAGAATTTTAATTTTTATCGCCAATTCGTCTGCCCGATACAAACTATCTCTGTGATTGGGAACAACGGAAATGTGACGCAGATGCAGTGTTTTCATACCCGAAAGATGAGCACTCTTAATAACAATGTTCAAATCATAATCATCTTTAGCCTTTTTAAGCATTTTATTAAGGGCAAATTTCATTAAGGATTCTCGTTTGGCAAACGCCACCGATAGGAGAATAAATGACACCGAAAATATGGTACCGATTATCCATAAAAACCGCTTAATAGTTTTGCTTGAAATTCGACTCATAGATAATATGATTTTGATAAGATTGTTGGAGTCGCAAAGATACTTAGAGACTGTTTAAATTTTCCTTAAAAGTTTTTTATAAGCAACCAAAAATCTTTCGTTCGCCAACGCTCATCTCTCTACTTTTTTTATTCGTGGGTGTTTGTTTGCTTAAGGCACTCATGAAACTTTGTATTTTTGCTATCTCTGTTGGTGCTTAGGCTACCCTACAAAGAATAAGGTGTGATAGGTTACGTTAATGCAGTGCTTTTGTGTAATCGACATACAATTGGATATGCTACCAAAAAATCAACTAACTTTTTTAAAAACCAATTATTCTCAAATCATGAAAAATTACTGCACTTATATGTGTTTTATAAAAAACAATATCCTTATCATCTTATGTTGTGGTTTTATGTTTACAAATATTAAAAGTCAGGGACAGACTAACGTTGGTAAAACTATCGTTTGGGTTGTTCGTCATGCTGAAATGGATAGTAAAATTGTCAACAATCCGAATCCTAACTTGAGTAAAGAGGGTAAAAGACGTAGTGCCGCTTTGGCAGACTATTTCAAGATGATTCGAATTGATGGAATTTTCACAACTTCATCAACGGTAACCCAAAAAACAGCAGAACATCTTTTCGTAAAATATAAGAGTTTACCAATACTCTACGATGGTAAAGATTTGCCATCATTGGTAAATAAAATCACTAATGAGTATAAA
The DNA here is from genome assembly GCA_947478315.1 of Sphingobacteriaceae bacterium. Lineage (GTDB taxonomy): Bacteria > Bacteroidota > Bacteroidia > Sphingobacteriales > Sphingobacteriaceae > CANJWF01. Next base: position 6,928 of record CANJWF010000023.1, read on the forward strand.
GGTAAAACGGTTTTAGTTGTTACCAACTTAACGAATATGCTAGCATTAGTGGATGCTTTTGGGGCTGACCGACCGATACCTAAATTGCGAGAGAATGATTATAACTTTTTATTTAAGATAAATATACTGCCTAACGACGACGTATATACCGAAATGGATCAATACGAAGCTGGACATCATGATGGTGAGGAGTAGATTTTAATCTTTTATTTCCACTGCATAGTTTTTATCAATCTATTTACATCTTTTCGCACAAAATCTAACACTGGTTTAATAGAATCTAAACGAGGTTTGTTCCAAAAATATAAGGAGCCTCTTAAATAATGTGTAGCATTATCTGTCAAATAAAACTGTAAGGAAGATGCTGTATTGCCTTGAATAATGTAATAAACTCCATATACCTTATTTTGGGGATAAGATAAGGTTGCTTCGTCTATAGCCTCCGCCTTAATGGTATGCTTAAATGCAAAGGTATGTGCATCTTGAATTAAATTATTAAGCATTTTACTATTCGTAATTTTCTGGTATGTCAAATGTAGCTTGCCTTGAAATTGGGGGAAAACTACATCTTTCCAATAGGGCTGCGCTCCTTTAGAACTATCGGCAACAACCTTGGCATATACAGGATATTCAAACGAATAAGGACAATTAGCAATGTAGGTTTGGTAGGTTTTTTTAGGGAATTTTATTCTAAAATAACCCCGAGGTTTAGGCGCGTAGTGCTCTGTTTCTCCACAAGAGACCAAAAAAAACCAGCAGTATTGTATGGGCAAGATTTTTTCTAGTAGCTGAGTATAAGATGCTAAATCTATGTTGAATTTTTTCTCGAATATTTCTAGCCATTAAATGTATTACTAGGCGAATTATGTGTAATGTCTTGTTTTTCATTAGACTAAAATTTGTTTTTGAATGGACTAATGGAATGCCCAAACCATTAATCATCGGTTAGTAAGCACCCTTTCATGGGCATTTCATTAGCATAAAATTGTTTTTCTTAATGGGCAGAGAAATCGCCAACTTTTTATTCAGTAATAGTTTATTCTCAATGGTCTTCATCCGTACCTCGCAGATTTCATGCTCCTTTGTGCCGAACTTCTGCATAGCGGATCATACCAAAGGGTTAGCATTCCAAATGTCCCAAGAACATTCTGCTTGTAAGATTAACATTTCATATCCATTTTTTGTCAGAGCACCTTTTACTTTTCCCCTTCTCAAAAATTCGGTTTCGACAGGGTTATACACCAAATCGTATAATAAATGTTTTGGAGTTAAAAAGGTATAAGGTATATCTGAACATGTATCTATAGCTGGAAAGGTTCCCAATGGGGTAGTATTAATGATAATCGAATGTTGCTCTATGATTTGTTGAGTCAATTCTTGATATTCATACTGCTCAGACCCTATTTTATGACGTGTGACTACCTTAAATGGTATATTTAATTGCGACAAGGCATGTTTAACTGCTTTTGCTGCTCCTCCATCTCCTAATATTAACGCTTGTTGATGATTAGATTTTAATAATGGTGTTAAGGAATTACGAAATCCATCTACATCGGTATTGTAACCTTTAAGTATAAACTGCTTAGGATGTAATGAATGACGCTGAATGGACACGCAATTAACTGCTCCTACAGCCTGTGCTTGAAAATCTAGTTCGTGCAGATGAGGTAATATTTGAACTTTGAATGGAATAGTTACATTAAATCCTTTGAGATTTGGCTGGCTTTCTATCAATGTATTTAGCTGTTGAATATTTTGAAGAGGTACTGCTTTGTAGACTAAATTTTGTTGAATATCCTTAAACTTTGTGGTGAAATATTTTTCCGAGAAAGAATGTGTTAAAGGGTTGCCTATGAGTGCGTAGTCCATGTTAAGCGTGAATTGATAAAATTGATTTTCTGATAAGTAAGCTATCTATTCATGTTGAGGTACAGACAATCCTTCTTAGATATAGCATATATATTCGTTTGTGTTATTGTTCTTCAAGGGTAGTCATCTTCGCAAGTTCTTAAGGTCTAATGGGCTACGAAGCGCTGATTATGCCCCACCATATTTCATTAACGGTTAGTGACAACTCGTTCGTGGTCATTTCATAGTTAAAAAATGAGAAAAAGTATCGCCTCGCAAACCTAACCTAATTGTTTCTAAGGGAATAACCTCTGAAGGGGCGATATTTCCTAAGTTAACATTGGTTCCTAGCAATTTAATAAACCATACTTGTTGTGCTTTTTGTGGTGCTTCCCAAATAATTTGTTCTTCTGGAATTTGCGTTAAAATTTCTTCTACTAAACCTTCTCTTACTTCTCCAGTACCTCTATAAATACCTACATTGCCCCCTTCTCGTGCTTCAGCTATTAATTTCCATGAACCAGCTTGGGTTTCTGCTTTCATCAATTCTATCCACTTATAGGGCGGAATAATTTTTTCAGCATCTTTTGAACCTATTTCAGATATAACAGTTACTTGTTGTGATAATTGCCTAATATAATCGCATTTTTCTTCATGAGGGATAAATATTGAGCCATCTGAAATTTCAGCAAACTCCATATTGTATTTATCCAAAATGCGACGATAATCATCAAACTGACCTCTGATTATAAAAGCTTCAAACAACGTTCCTCCAAAATAAACTGGAATATTAGCGGCTTTATAAACAGCAAGTTTAGCTTCTAAATTGGGAGTTACGTAAGAGGTTCCCCAACCTAATTTAACTAAATCAGTATGTTCTGATGCAACTTCTAAAAAATCTTCTGCTTGTCGAACACTTAACCCTTTATCCATCACCATTGTTAAACCCTTTTGACGTGGTTTTTGCGTTCGAGAGGGAATATCTTTTAAAATATAGTTCATGAGAGCGTAATTTGATAGTTAACTAATTTTTCTTACTGCCTAAATTTTTTAGTAAGTAAGATATATGTAATGATAATTGATTTAGACAGCGTAATTCTTGTTATAGTATACAGTGTGTATGAAGTATTAAAAAATTTGTTTTCAATGAGCTAAATAAACAAGTTATTGGAACTACAAAAATGACCTATCATACACTTGGAGATACTATTGAATTAATTGAGTAGATAAATTCATATACATTTTATCAAAAGAGGCTATATTCTAACTTATATATAACATTTATTCTGTTATATTTTTGTTAACTACCTCCATCACGAGTGGATTTTGTTGTAATTCTGGTGAGATTTCAAACAAAATTGGCAGTTGTTTAACATCTAATTTTAAAGCCATTTGCAAATTGGTAAGTGCATCATCGATACTGCCATTAATGAATAAATAAGCTGCCAAACGATAATATAATTCAGCATTGTCTGCACTCAGCTGAATAGCCGTTTCCATATTTTTAATGGCTTCGTCGATTCGATTGGTTTCTGCATATATCGCACATAAGTTTGACCATGCTTCACTATCAAATAAGTTATATTCTATGGTTTTCAAAAATGCTTTTTCGGCTACTTCTAAATTACCCAAATTTAATGCAGTTTCTCCGACAGAAAACCAATAATCTGGATTATCTGGCTGCAATTCTATTGCTTTTTGAAGAAAATGCATTCCCTCAAAGTAACGTTCTTCATTATATAGGGTTAAGCCTATACCATACCAAGCCTCTGACATTTGAGCATCTAATTTGACTGCTTTCTTGTAAAAAGAACGAGCCTCCTCCATCTGATTGAGATTTTCATAACACTCGCCCAAGGCACAGTATATGTCGGCACGAGGCATGCCGTATTCTAACGCTTGATGATAAATTTTTATGGCATCATCATATCTTTCTAAATTCGATAAAGCGTCCCCTTTGTTATAATAGGCTATTGCATAATCTTCTTTAACAAGTATAGCGTAATCGTATGCATCTATCGCTTTTTCATGTAAGCCAATGAGTGTATAGGCAATTCCTAAATTATACCAAGCTACATGTGAATAGGGATTGTCGTCAGTAAAGCGAGTTAAAAAAGCAATACAATCTTCTCTTTTGTCTAAAAAATCATAAGAATAAATAAGTCCATACAAGGCTTCTTGATTCTCATGATTAATTTTCAAACAATTTTTGTAAAATTTTAAGGCTTGAGTTATATCTCCTACTTGCTGGTAAACATGCGCCAAATGAATGAATACATCATCTTTAGCTTCTTCATCTTCTTCCATCATATCCAAGGCTATGTTATATTGTTCTATGGCCTGTTCGTATAAACTTTGATATTCGTAAATATGTCCTCTTAATAAAGGTATTTCATAAGCTGATGGCTCTAAACTAAAGGCTTGATTTAATGACTGATGGGCATTTTTATAATCTA
>CANJWF010000024.1 GCA_947478315.1 Sphingobacteriaceae bacterium
AATGTTCCGTGAATGAGTACGCGACAAAGTTCGTCGAAAAAAGCTACTTGATAAATTTTGGCGTTTTCTCTGACTCGTTCGATGCTGATGAAAATATCGCCGAGTAGTTGTGTGTGGTTTTCTGAATTATCGAAAGTAATAATGTCTGTAAAGGTGTTGTGGTTGAGGTAGGTTTGGTTTACGTTGAGTAGATAGTTATCACTACAGAAAATAAAATTGAGTTCTGTTAATAGTTTTTTTTCTTCAATAATGGTGTTAAGTATCCATTGTCGAAGTTTTGTTTTGTGTTTTAGGATGTAGTGGATATCTTCTTCAAAAAAATGAATGTTGGGTGTGGGCATGTGTTTATATTCTAAAATGAATTTCTACTTCGTTTCCTTTTCCGTTGAATATACATTGGTCTGCTAGATTGGTAACGATAAATAGTCCTCGTCCAGAAAGATTGTTTGGGTTGGCAATGTCTAAGGAGGATAGGGTTTGATGAAAATCGAAACCTTCTCCTTCGTCTGTAATGGTGAAGATAATTTTCTTACGATTGACTATCTCGACATTGATGTATATTTTTTTATTACTATCATTTTTATTGCCATGGTTAACGGCGTTGCTAACAATTTCGGATAGGCAGGTCATGATGATGGCATACACTTCGTTGTCAATTTGATAGGTACTAACTAGTTTGTCTACCAAATCTTCTACTTCGTTTAAACATTCGATTTCCGAAGTTAGCTGTAGGGTGTAAAAATCTTTCCCTGATATATTTTCAGTATTAATCACTTACTTGATAGAGTTTAATCGTTTGAAATATTGACCAACTTTTGTTTTATAATAAGGGCTTAATGATGGTGGAATGGTTTTAATCAGTTCTAATTCTCGTTGTTTTCGTTTTTGAAATTCTTTAAAAAGAGTTTTAAAATTAGTCGATTGTTCTATTCCTCGTTTGCTTTCGCGTTTGTTATCTTCGTCTTGTTCTCGTTCTGCTTTTTCGGCATCAAGTAATTTATTGACGATTTCTTGTTGTCTTATGATGGATTCTTGTGTTAAGCGTTTGTTGAGTAATTCGGTTTCGGTTTGTTCCATTTGTTGTAACAATTGCTCTAAACTTTTACCTCCTAGTTTTCCTTTATTTCCTTCTTTTTCTCCTTTTTTTTCTATTTCTTGTAGTGCATTGCGAATCATTTGTTGTTGTTGTGCCATTTTAGCCATTTGTTCGCTTAGTCCTGAACTTTGTCTTCCTTTTTTTTGTCCTCCTGGTTTTGAGCCACCCTCACCTTCGTTACCTTTTTTTTCTCCATTTTTTTGTCCGCCAGATTGTTTTTCTAATTCTTCTCTCGCTTTTTGCATATTCTGACTTAATTTCTCCTGCATTTTACGCAATTGTGATAGGCTTTGTTTGCCTTTTGAACCTTTTCCGCCACCACTGTTGTTTTGTGATTGTTGCTGTAGTTGTTCTAATGCTTCGTTAATGAGTAGTGCCAAATTGTTGATAGAGGTCATGGCGTATTGTTGATGGTTCAATATGCGGGGTAGTTGACGGTCTGTAACGAATTCGAGTGCTTTGTTGATATTGAAATTGATTTTTTCTACTTCTTTATTGACGGATGATTCTATTTGTGTGACACGTTTGCTGAGCGAGAATAGGCTGTCTTGTATCATCTTAAAATTGTCTTTGATGTCTCGTTGTTTTTGTGCAAGTTTTACGAAAATTGGGTCGTTGATATTAGTTTTTCGTAGGGCTTGCATTACATTTTCTTGTTCGAATGAGACACTGAGTAAATTTTTTAATAGTTGTTTAAGTTCTTTTTGATTGGTTTTGGCTTCTTTTTCTTCTTCTTTTTTCTGTTTTTCTTCTAGTTTTTTTGCCAATTCTTCCATTTTTTCAGCTGCTTTTTTTTGTTCTTGTGCTGCTTTTTTTTGTTCTTTTTGACTTAGTTTTTCATCGGCTTTGTCTAAATTTTTTTTAATTTCTTGTTGTTCTTTTTCTCCTTTTTCAAAGTCATTTTTGTTTTCTAATTGTTCGTTTTTTTGGGATAGGTCTTGTAAATCTTTTTGTAAATCGTTAAACTGTTGGGTTAATTCGTTTTGTTTTTCTTGTGCTTCTTGGTGTTTTTGTGTTGGATTGTTTTTGTTTTGTTCGGATAGTTGTTTCTCTTCTTCTGCGAGTTTTCGGAGTTTATCTACAGTTTGTTCTAGCTTTTGGTCAAATTCTAATTGTTTGTAAAGTTCTAATACGCGGTCTAATTCTTTTTTTAATGTTTTATTGTCGACTTGCATTTTGTTTAATTCTTCTTGGGCTTGTTCTTTGTTGTTTTGTTGTAATAGTTCGTCGATGGTTTTTAGTAAATTTTTTGTTTTTTCAGTTAAAACTTCGTTGAAGAGTTTTTCTATTTGCTGTTGTTTTTCTACAATTTCTTGGGTTTCGTTGTGATATTCTTGGTTTTCTTCTATGTTTTGTTTGTTTGTTTGTTGGATGTTTTCGATGGTTTTTTCTAGTGTTTTTTGTTTTTGTAGTAGCTGTTCTAATTGTTTTTGTTCTTCGTAAGTGATATTTTTTTTACTGAGTAGGTCTTGTGCTAATTTTTTGGTTTCTCGTTCTATTTGTGTGGCTAGTTTGATGGCTGCTTCTGTTTGGTTTTTAATGGTTTGTGCGTCTGCTTCTAATTTTTTTTCTATTTCGTTTTTGCTAGGCATTTTAAAGGTTTGAATCCCTGAGTGGGTTGCTTTGGGTTTGTTAACGCCGTCGTTGTCATATACTACAAATTCGTATTCTAGAGTTTCGTTTGGTTGTATGTTGAGTTGGGCGATATCAATGGCATAAAAGAAATTGGTTTGGCGCAGGGTTTTGTTGATGTTGATGGCTTTTGAGTTGAAAGCTAATTTCTTTGTTTGTTTGTTGTGGATTCGATAGTTGAATAGTAGTTGTGAAAAACCGTAGTCGTCGCTAATTTCTCCAGTAAATAGCCAAGATTTTAGTTGGGTAGAGTCTTGTTGTTCTATTACTTGTATGGTTGGATATTCGTCGGGAATTACTTGTAAATGGTATTTGAATGAGTCGCGAGGTTGTGTTAGTTGATTGATGGGAATGATGGTGTATAGGAGGTTATTGTTTGCTGTAAGTGCTAGTTTAAATTGATTTGATTGAATGGGCGTAAGTGTTTTTACTTGTTGATTTATTTTAAATTGGATATGATTTGCGTTTTGGGTGCTAAAATGCCAAGTTATTTTGGTGCCAGTTGGTACGTTTAATTCGCCCGAATTTTTTATTTCTTCGTTTTTTCTTTTTAGGTATGTGGGATACTCTAATTGTATCGACATGTTGAGTAGGGTGGGTTTGGGGGTTACGGTAATTTGGTAAGTATCGGAATAAAATTCGCCTGCTTTGAATCGGAATAGGGTGTTTTTTTGTAAGTTTTTAAGTGGGTATTTGAATGTTGTTGTACTTGTTTTTTCCAAAAGAAATGTGTTTTTATCTTCTTGTAGATAAATGTCTTGTGGTATTTCGTTTCCTGTGAGTTTGAGTTTGAGTTCTAAATTATCGCCTTGTAATACGGTTAGGGATTTGTTTTCTAGGTTGAATTGAAAGGGGGCTTTTTTCTGAAAGTATTGGTTATGATGAATGAGTCTTTGGGTACTTTCTGTGATAATGTATGGGAAAGTGAGTGCTAAAAATAGTACGATGAGTAACGGGGGTATTAGGTATTTAAGGTATTTTTTATTTTTTTTGATTTGTACGGCAGATGTAAAGGGTATGGGTTTTAACTGCTTGATACGTTGTGTAATGGCTGCTTCTATGAGGGCTTTTTGCTCGGTAGAGGGTGCTACGATATGTTTGAGTTGTAGGGTGTTTAGTAGTTTATCTTTTACGTCACTGAAATGATTACCTATAATTATTGCTGCTTGTTCGTGGGTGATGGCATTACCTAGTTGGTAGTAGGCTAATAGTGGTGGAAAAATTTTCCAAATGCTCCAGCTGATATTGGTTAACCAATAGGTGTAGAAAAAAAAAGTTCTTACGGAGGTGCTAAAGTAAATGAAGTATTCGCTTAGTATTAATAATACATAGCCACTTAGTAGTGAGGCGAGTAGGATAATAATGTTTCGAACGAGCTGATTGAGATAGTAATGTCTAATGAAGGCATCTATCTTTTTTAATAAAAAATCGTAGTTTTTGAGGCTGTCTTGCTTGGTCATGGGGACTAAGATAATAAAATGATTGTAGTCCTAATTTGTGTTATTTGTTTTAATTGAAGTAATAGGTGTTTCGCGATGGTGTTTCATGCCGTTTTAAAAGCTGCATTGTTCTTTGATTGAATTTGCTCTATCCTTATTGGATATTGGTGTTGATTGATTATTTAATTCTTGTTGATATGATCAAGCATTTGTAGTAATGCTTTTTTTCGATGGCTGAGTGTGTTTTTTTCTTCTAGGGTCATTTCTGCAAAAGTTTTGCTATACCCATCGGGTTGAAAAATAGGGTCGTATCCAAAGCCTTGTATGCCACATTTTTCGTTGCGTATGCTACCTCGGATGGTGCCTTCGAATATCCATTCTTTTCCGTTGATGATGAGCGATATAACTGTTTTGAATTGTGCTTTTCGATTGGTTATACCTTTTAGTTGCTGAAGTACTCGCTCTATGTTTTTTTCCATGTCTCTGCTACCTGCATAACGTGCCGAAAAAATGCCAGGCTCTCCGTTTAGTGCCTCTATTTCTAAACCACTATCGTCTGCAAAGCAGTTGACACCATATTTGTTATATAGGTATTGCGATTTTAGGGAGGCATTTTCTGCAAAGGTGTTGCCTGTTTCTGCAATATCATCGTTGCACCCAATGGCACTCATGGGTATTACAGATAGGTTACTCGGCATCAATAACGTTATTTCTGTTACTTTATGTTCGTTAGTGCTGGCTAAAACTAGTTCCATTGTCATGGTTGGTTTTGTTAAATTCCTGTGTAGTTGCTAGGTGAAATGTGATTCAATTCTATTTTAATGTTTTCATTGACGTCGAGTGTGGCAATAAAATTTTTGATGGTTTCTTTGTTGATAGTTTCTCCTGTTCGTGTTAATTCTTTTAATTTTTCGTAAGGATTGGGATAATTTTCACGTCTCAAGATGGTTTGTATGGCTTCAGCTACTACCGCCCAGTTTTTTTCTAAATCTGCTTGTAGGTTGTGTGGGTTTAATTCTAATTTGTTTAATCCTTTTAAAGTAGATTGTAGGGCTATAAGTGTGTGTGCAAAAGGCACGCCTATGTTTCGTAATACGGTGCTATCGGTTAGGTCTCGTTGTAGTCGTGAAATGGGTAGTTTGGCGGCTAAATGCTCCCATAATGCGTTCGCTAACCCTAAATTTCCTTCGGAGTTTTCAAAGTCTATTGGATTTACTTTGTGTGGCATAGCAGATGAACCTACTTCTTTTTCTTTTAGTTTTTGTTTAAAGTAGTTCATAGAAATATAGGTCCAAAAATCTCTATTGAGGTCTATGAGTATGTTATTTATTCTTTTGAAATTATCACAGTGCGCTGCGAAAAAATCGTAATGTTCAATCTGCGTGGTGTGTGTTGAGCGGTGTAGGTGCAATTGTTCATTAACGAAATTTTCGCCAAATTTTCGCCAATTGATGTTTGGGTAGGCAACGTAGTGTGCATTGAAATTTCCTGTTGCTCCGCCAAATTTGGCTGCAAATGGAATTGTTTTACAGCTTTCGAGTTGTTTTTCTATACGTTCTACATATACTTTTATTTCTTTTCCCAAACGTGTGGGTGATGCTGGTTGCCCATGTGTATGTGCTAGCATGGGAATGTTGTCCCATGTGTTACTTAATGTTTGTAAGGTGTGTAGCACTTGGGTAAGAAGAGGGTAGTATATTTCTTCAATGGCAAGTTTAAATGAATAGGGAATAGCCGTGTTATTAATATCTTGAGAGGTAAGTCCAAAGTGAATAAGTTCTTTGTAGGGCTGTATGTCTAATTCATCAAATTTTTTTTTGATGAAATATTCAACTGCCTTTACATCATGGTTGGTTTCTTTCTCTATATTTTTGATGGTTGCTGCATCTTGCTCGGTGAAGTTGATATAGATATGGCGTAGGGTAGGGAAAAGATGTTTGTCGAAATGAGTTAATTGGGGGAGTGGTAGTTCGCACAAAGCGATAAAATATTCTATTTCTATGAATATTCGGTATTTAATTAATGCAAATTCGGAGAAATAGGGACTAAGGATTTGAGTAGTTTTTCTATAACGTCCGTCTATGGGAGAAATGGCGGTTAATTCGTTTAATTCCATTGTTAAATGAGTTTAAAATTGTCGATAAAGTTGCGAATTTAGTCTTTTATGGCTGATTTTCGAGCCTTTTTAGAAAAGTATCGTCAATTAAAACTGAATTATTTTAGGTTTGTACAAAAAAATATAGTTATGCATTATGTTACCACAGAAGAACTGTATACCTTGTATGTCAATGGTTCTAAAGTTTGTACAGATACGCGTCAGATAACGCCCCATTCTTTATTTTTCGCACTAAAAGGAGCGCATTTTGATGGTCATTGTTTCGTATCGCAAGCATTGGAACAGGGTGCATCTTGGGTAGTGATTGATAATCCCGATTTTCAATCAGACGAGCGTTATTTACTGGTTGAAAATGTGTTAACAGCACTTCAGGATTTGGCTACTCATCATCGTAGGCAACTTAACATACCTGTTATTGGGCTCACGGGAAGTAATGGAAAAACTACTAGTAAAGAGTTAATAAGGGCTGTTTTGGCCCAGAAATTCACTGTTTATGCTACACAAGGTAATTTAAATAATCATATAGGAGTGCCTCTTTCTATTTTGGCTATTGATGCCGATGTTGAAATGGCTGTTATTGAGATGGGGGCTAACCATCAACAAGAAATTGCACAACTTTGTGCTATTGCACAGCCCAATTATGGTTTAATTACCAATATCGGTAAAGCACATTTAGATGGTTTTGGGGGGTTAGATGGCGTTAAAAGGGGTAAGGGAGAGTTATACGATTATCTACAAGCGCATCAAGGTGTAGCTTTTGTTCATTACGATAGTGAACATTTGCGTGACATGCTCGGTGTATATACCCTAGCAACGGTTGTTTCTTATGGACGACAGGTTACTAATGATGTATGTGGAATGGTGTTTCACGAAGGTGCTCGTGTTGGGGTAGAATGGTTTTCTGATAAATTTGATGTTCATCCTCCAGTGCGTGTTCTTTCCAATTTAACGGGTGAGTATAATTTTGAAAATATGTTGGCTGCTATTGCCATAGGATTATATGTTGGGTTATCTGTTGCCCAGATTAATGCAGGAATAGCGGAATATGAACCTACCAACATGCGGTCGCAACGAGTGGTTACCGCTAAAAATATCATCATTGCAGATGCCTATAATGCCAATCCGAGTAGTATGTCGGTAGCTTTAGACAATATGTTGCACATGCCAGACACACACAAAGTAGTCATTTTGGGTGATATGTTTGAGTTGGGGGAGTATGCAGAGGTTGAGCATCGAAAAATTATTGAAATTGCTTTGTCGGCTCGTTTTGAACGTGCTATTTTCGTCGGACAGCAATTTTATGAATTGCGTTTACAGTATCCGAAAGGCATTTTTTGGGAAAATTTGGCTGAATTAAAATCTTATTTGACAGACTTTCCTGTTCAACAGTCTTTGGTGTTAGTAAAAGGCTCTAGAGGTATGAAACTAGAAAGTATTTTTGAACTCTTATGAATTTGTGATAGGGTCGTAGATTAGTGTACTCAATTTGGTTGTGTCAAAAATTTCATTTGCAATAGCTAATAGGTCACTGGCTGTAACCTTGTCGATTTTTTTGAAAACTTCCTTTATAGAGTCTATTCTGTCGTAGTCTAACATGCTTTTTGTCATGGCAATTAATAACCCTAACCTGTTTTCTTCACCCAAAGCAATTAATCCTTTTAGTTTTTGTTTTGCTAAATCTAGTTCGTCGGCAGTCAATCTTTTTTCTTTTAGTTTTTTGAGTTCTTTATGCACTAAAGAAATAGCTTTTGGTAGTTTGTTTTTATCTGTTGCTAAGTAAATGGAAAAAATACCACTGTCTGAAAAAGGAACGTAGTTGGATTCGATATTGTAGGCGATTCCTTTTTTTTCTCTTATCTCTAAGTTGAGTTTCGAGCTCATGCCACTTCCTCCTAATAAATTATTGAGTAAAAGCAACCCTGTTCGTTTGTCATCATGCAAACTGTATGCACGATTTCCTATTAAGCAATGACTTTGTGTTAATGGTTTTTTAATGGTTAATAAAGTGCTTTGATGATTATTAGGAACATTGTTAATGGGTTTGTTCTTATTGAAACTAAGAGGCTCTACATAGCGATTTAACAATTCGGTGAGTGTTTCAGTTTTTATATCTCCATAAATACCCCAAGCCATTTGTTGGTTGCTATAGTTTCTATCTATAAAATTAATAATGTGCTCTCGATTGAATTTTTTGACCGTTTTAGTGGTCCCTAATATATTGTGTCCAAGTGGGGTGTTTTTAAATAATAGGTCTTCAAAATCGTCGTAAATAGCCTCTTCTGGCTGGTCTAAATAGGTGTTAATTTCGTCTAAAACAACGTTTTTTTCTTTTTTTATTTCTTTTTCTGGGAAGTTGGAATTAAACGCAATATCGGTTAATAAATCAATGGCTTTTTCCAGATGTTCGTTTAAAAACGAGGTATGTAAACAAATGTATTCCTTGGTAGTGTAAGCATTAATATCGCCACCTACATCTTCTAAATACCCTAATATTTCTGTTGTGTTTCGCTTTGATGTCTCTTTAAATAGCATGTGCTCAATGAAATGGGCGAGTCCATATTCGTGAACCATTTCATCTCGCGAGCCTATTTGAATCACTAAACAACAATGTGTAATTGCAGAAGAATAAGATTTATGTAAAACTCTAATGCCGTTTTTTAATGTTAAAATTTGTTCTTTCATGTATCGTGCTTCAATGGCAAGTGTGGTCTTAAACCAGCAAAAGTAATCTCATTGTGGCACATATTATGATGATTTTCTAAATTTGTTTTCTATAATACCATTATCGTTGGTTCTATTGGGCGTTGTGTCAATGAATAGATTATTTGCACATGCCAAAAATATACCTAAATTTGCCGTTCTAATTCGGAGACTAGGCTTTATGAAAATTTTAAAACAATTTCATATTCCATTTGTAGGGCTAAAATTTGGTAAGCATCAATTTGAATATGTAATAAACGATTCTTTTTTTGCTGCTTTTACCGATTCTTTGATACAAAAAGGAGAGTTGTCAGTGAAGTTGGAGTTAGAAAAAATGGAGCATCTGCTCATTCTTAATTTTGAAATAATTGGTTTCGTATCTCTCATTTGTGATCGTTGTGCAGATGAGTATCAAATGCCTGTTCAGATTAATGAGCGTCAATTGGTAAAGTTTACTCACCTTCAAGAGGGTGAAGCGCCACTTCTCGACGATGAGATTATTTATCTGGGTAAAAAGGATTTCGAAATAGATATATCAAATCTTATTTATGAGTATGTTAATGTATCTGTTCCTTACGTTCATATACATCCCGACAAAGCAAATGGAGAGAGCGGTTGTAATCCTCAAGTTTTGAGTGTACTCAAAAAATATATGGAAAAAGCAAAAGAAGACGATAACGCTAGTAACGACCCTCGGTGGAATGTGCTGAAGAATATCAATAATAATTAGCCTTTGTTAATATAAAAATGAGTTTTTCTTTGCAAAAACATTTGAGATGGGTGTTTCTTTATAGCCTTTAAAAACGACTTGTGAAGTATGCACGAAGTTCATGAAAAATAAAGACGACTGAATAAATGCTTCGGATTCATGAGTGCTTTCAAAAGCAAAAAAAAAACGAATAAATCGAATATAATCAGCACTTCGCAATTATAACTACCATACAAAAATCAAACGCTGACAGATAATTGATGCAAATTTTAAATTTAAAAATACAATAAGATATGGCACATCCTAAACGCAAAATGTCTAAGTCCAGAAGGGACAAAGGAAGAACACATTACAAGGCTGCATTACCTAGCTTAGCTGTATGCAAAACTACGGGAACGGTACACATACCTCATCGTGCCTACGATGTAGATGGTAATTTGTATTACAGAGGTAAACTATTAATTGCAAGCAAAACTGCAACTACAGAAGTAACAGAAGAAAAGGCTTAAAATTTTCTTATGAAGATTGGCTTAGATATGATGGGGGGAGATTATGCTCCCCAATCTACTGTATTGGGTGCTATCTTGGCACTATCTCATTTAAATTCTGATGAGCAATTGGTTCTTATTGGTAATAAAAACCAATTGATTCCTCTTATAGAAGAACAGGGTTATCCCGCCTCAAAATTTGATATTGTTCATTCAGATGACGTTATTGAGATGGGCGAACACCCTACAAAAGCTATTTCTCAAAAACCAAATTCAAGTATCAGTATTGGCTTTCAGCTACTGAAAGAAGGTTCTATTGATTCCTTTTCAAGTGCAGGAAACACGGGAGCTATGTTCGTAGGAGCATTATTCAGTGTTAAAGCGATAGAAGGTATACAAAGACCCGCTTTAGCTACACTTGTTCCCAAAATGAAAGGTGGTTATGGCGTATTGTTAGATGTGGGCGCAAATGCAGATTGTAAACCAGAAGTATTGGTTCAATTTGGAGTGTTAGGTAAACTGTATGCAGAAACAGTTTGCCAGATTAGTAATCCTAAAGTAGCCTTGATGAACTTGGGTGAAGAAAGAGAAAAGGGTAATTTGTTAACACAGGCTACCTATAATTTGATGGAACAAAGTTCATTGTTAAATTTTGTAGGTAATGTAGAAGGGAGAGATGTGTTTAATGAGTCTGCTGATGTTATTGTTTGTGACGGTTTTACGGGGAATGTTATTCTTAAGATGGCAGAGTCTTTTTATGTATTAACTATTAAAAAAGGCATAAAAGATGAATTTTTTAGTCGTTTTAATTATGAAGAATATGGCGGAAGTCCTATATTAGGCATCAATGCACCTGTTTTAATAGGGCATGGTATATCTAGTCCAGAAGCCATTAAAAATATGATATTGCGCTCGAGAGATATGGTGAAGACGCAATTAACTCAAAAGATTAAAT
>CANJWF010000025.1 GCA_947478315.1 Sphingobacteriaceae bacterium
AGAATACGGCTAGCATTATCTATACTTATCTCTGTTGCTCCACGAGTAAAATATCGCACAAAATCTCTATTACGTTTTTCGTAAGTATTCAATCTGCTCAATTCTAAAATAATACTATCCCACTCTAAACGTGTATAAAGCACCAAATTTTGCTCAAAACCTCGATTAACTACCAAACTCACCAAATTGCTTGGCAATTGTTTTTTAAGACCAGAGGGTATCATTAAACGCCCTTTAGTATCTATCTTACAATCAAATTCTCCAAGGAGGTGAGACATAGGTACAACAATGCTAATTATTAAACCGTAAAGTTAGATAGTTTCCCCACTTTCTCCCACTTTCTCCCACAAAATTTTTCCACAATTTTATCGAAAAATGCGCTTGGTAAATTTTGATTTCCCAAATTTTCGCAACTAATGAATCGATAAGTCTAAAACAGATAGTTAATTTATTAGGGCATTTGAGTACTTTCGTAACACAAAAAATCAGCAATAACTACAAACCTTTTTTGATGAAACCGCCATGTAGAGTCTCGACACAAAGGGGCATGAAAATTGCCAGGAGGTTCCATCTAACCATTTAAAAACAACCTGCGAAGCACGCATGAGTGCCATTAAAAATAAACACTAACGAATAATTATATTCCAATGAAAACCATTCAACTATTCGGGTTCATTATATGCTTCTTTACCTTTGCTTGCCAGCAGAAATATAAAAAAGAACCAGAAAATCGACCTTTCTTTTCTCTAAAAACCTTTTTTGAAAAAGAAGCACGAGCATTAAACAAGAAGAAACCTCGCATCGATAAGCGATTCATTCACAACGATATCATACAACAAAAAAGCATCGTCATCGAAAACTGGGAAGATGAATTAGAAATATTCCGCAATGCGGATATCAACAAAACTGCCTGGGAGAAAAACTATCATACAGATAGCTTACAAAAAGGGGCATATACATATATCAACTACAAAACCTCCAGTGATTTACCTATTCAAAGTATCGAAATTGTGAAACGGAAGGAAAAAATTATCGAAATAAAGATAGCGCGCTTAGTAAACAATTTACTATACCATGCATCCGAAAAATTAAGCTATAGTCCTTATGGTCATTACCGAATAGAAAAAACGTTTCAAACATTTTTTTTCAAGAAAAACAGGTATGTGATTGACGTTAGCGTAGCAAAAATTCACGAATAGCCATCCACTCTTCACGCACACAGAGAACATAACCCAACAATTATCGAAACATTCGACCTTATTGCTTTACGGTATAACCTTAACCTTTCTTAAAGGTTAAGGTTAGTTCTACCTATAAAAAGTTTTTACATCTCATGTTGATTATCACGGCGCATAACCAAATCTTTGAAGATAGTTTTTTCTATTTCTCCAATCGGGAATAACTTTCACAAAAAGCTCCAAAAACACTTTTTTCTCCAAAAATTTTTCCATATCCAAACGAGCTGCAGTACCTACTCTTTTCATCATAGAACCTCCTTTCCCTATTAGAATATTTTTTTGCGAATCTCGTTCCACAATAATTTCTGCACTTATTCTATTGATTTTCTCCTCTTCTTTAAAAGAAGTAATAATCACTTCGGTACTGTAAGGTATTTCTTTTTGATAGTAGTAAAATATCTTTTCTCTAATAATTTCGGACACAAAAAAACGCTCTGGGCGATCGGTAAGTGCGTCTTTATCATAAAAAGGTGGATGTTCGGGTATATGGTCAAAAATTAACTGCCAAATAGCCTCCGTATTATATTGATGCAGAGCGGAGATAGGAATGACTGCTTTAGATTGAATTTTTTCTGCCCAGAAATTAATTTTATCCTTCACCAACAATTCATCAGAAAGATCAACCTTATTTATCAAAACAACTAAAGGAGCATTATTTTTAGTTAAAAGTTCTATCATATCTTGTTCGTCATAGC
Organism: Sphingobacteriaceae bacterium; assembly: GCA_947478315.1. Taxonomy (GTDB): domain Bacteria; phylum Bacteroidota; class Bacteroidia; order Sphingobacteriales; family Sphingobacteriaceae; genus CANJWF01. Next base: position 1,934 of record CANJWF010000025.1, read on the forward strand.
TTTCATTAATATCTGTTACCAACAATACCAAATCGGCATCAACCAACGATTCATTAACAAATTCCATCATAGATTCGTGTAAGCCATATTTAGGCTTTATCACACCAGGAGTATCAGAAAAAACTATTTGATAATCAGGCTCGTTAACAATGCCTAAGATACGATGCCGAGTCGTTTGTGCCTTAGGTGTAATAATAGACATTTTTTCGCCTACCAAAATGTTCATCAAAGTAGATTTACCCGCATTGGGCTTACCTACGATACTTACAAAGCCCGCTTTATGATTCATGAAAAAAAAGTTAAAAAAATTTGTGTAGCAAAGAAACAAAAATTACCTTTGCAATCCAATATACACAAACTATAGTGCGGGGTGGAGCAGTTGGTAGCTCGTCGGGCTCATAACCCGAAGGTCGTCAGTTCGAGTCTGGCCCCCGCTACCACTTAAAGTGTTGTTTAAGAATACAACAAAAATATTTTTTGTTGTATTCTTAAAAGTTCGCTTCAATTTTTGTTTCATGGCCCATTCGTCTAGGGGTTAGGACGCAAGATTTTCATTCTTGAAACAGGGGTTCGATTCCCCTATGGGCTACGAAAAGGTCTCTAAGTTATAGAGGCCTTTTTCTTTTTAACAAAAAAATTGCATAAAAAAGACCGTAACATTTTACTGTGTTACGGTCTTTTTTATGTACCTAGCTTTCATATAAAGCAATATTTGCGGAGAGAGAGGGATTCGAACCCTCGATACCCTTTTGAGGTATACACACTTTCCAGGCGTGCTCCTTCAACCACTCGGACATCTCTCCCGATATTTACAACGCGACAAAAGTATATAAAATATTTACCGAATCAACAGAAAATAAACTCATACACCGAAAATGTTAACAGAATTTTGCGTTGTAATATCTGCAACTTCTTGAATTGATGTTCCCTTGATATCCGCTATTTTTTCTGCAACATAAATCAAGTAAGCACTTTCATTAGGTTTACCCCTGTGCGGAACAGGGGTTAAATAAGGGGCATCTGTTTCTAAAACAATATTGGTTAATGCTACCTCCTCAACAACACTAACCAAACCGCTATTTTTATACGTCAATACGCCCCCTATTCCTAAATAAAACCCCAAATCGATAATTCTTTTTGCCTGTTCTAAACTTCCCGAAAAACAATGAAAAATACCTTTAATGTTACCCTTAAAAAATTTCAAAATGTGATAAACTTCCTCAAAAGCATTTCTACAATGAATAGCAATCGGTAAATTAAGCTCTATTGCCCAATTTAGTTGAATACTAAATGTATGTTTTTGTTGTTCAAGGAAAGTTCTGTCATGGTATAAATCTATCCCTATTTCACCTATGGCAACATAATTTTTTCGAGATGCGTATTCGTACATCTTTTTCAAAACAATTAAATAATCATCCTTTACGCTACAAGGATGAAGCCCAATCATAGGAAAACAATAAGTAGGGTATGTATCCACCAAACTACTCATAGGGGCAATACTATCTTGATCTACATTAGGAAGAAATAACCTAGTAACCTCGTTTTGAAGGCACCGATTAATTAATTCGGCTCTGTTAAAAGAATCTTCTTCATAATAAATATGCGTATGCGTATCCGTCAATATCATAATTTTTGAGTAAGCACAAAAAAGCCCCTTATTTTTCAAAGAGGCTTTTTCTTAGTGGTACAATGAAGTTTTACTTCTTTTTCTTGGTAGCATTAACTTTAGTACTTTGTGATTTTGTGGTACTATTTTTTTCAGCAACCACAGGCACCACTTTAGCGATTTTTTGTGGAGCAGTAATATCAACCAATTCAACTTCAAATATCAAAGTAGAAAATGGAGGAATAGAAGCACCAGCACCTTGTTCTCCATACCCTAATTTTGACGGTATAATAAAAGTAGCTTTACTACCTTTCGTTAAAAGCATTAAACCTTCATCCCATCCTGGAATAACTCTACCTTCTCCAAGAGCGAATTTAATAGGAGAATATGGTCGTTGAGCATCATATATCTTATTCTGCTCTGCTACTTCTTTCACACTAGTATCGAAAACCTTACCATTAAGCAACTTTCCTGTGTAATTGACGGAAACAGTATCTCCTTTACTTGGTTTAATACCATCTGTTGGCTTAACAATTACATAATTGAGACCAGAACTAGTGACAGCAGGTTTTAAATTGCTTTCTGCAATGTACTTATCCATTTTTACCTTTTCATCTCGTTGAGCTTGCTCTCCCTCTGCTTTAAAAAATTCACTCACCTTGGCTTGAAAAGATTGCTCAGAAAGCGTATCTCTTGCAATAATTTTTTCAACTTTTATTTGATAAATCATAAACTTAACATCTTTCAACTGAGGGGGACGTTGCTGACCTGTTCTTGCAAACATCGTATCGGTAGGTAATTTTAGCGTTGCGCTATCTCCTTCGCTTAGCAAAACTAACCCAGAAAAAAGATCACCTTTATACGCTGGCTTTCTTGCCAACATAACGGAAGGTCGACCTGTTTCATAACTACTAAACAACAAAGAATCGCCGTCGGTTTTTACGACCACATTTAAACTAATGAAATCTCCTTCTTTGATAGTTTTACCTTCTTGGTCATGATGAATTTTATATAACATTCCGCCTTCGCTTTGCGAAAACCCTAAGTTGCACGCCATCAGACCAATTGCCGTTACTGCGACAATAAATATCAATTTTTTCATTCTTATTTTCTTTTTTTATAGATGATTAAAAAATTACTGCAAATATGCACTAAATTCGGGTAATATGGAATGGAATTTTTGGATTGTACGTTCTAGGCTTTCCGTAGAATTTCCTCCGGCTGCATTTTTATGACCTCCACCATTAAAATATTTGCTGCATATTTCATTTACTGGAACATCTCCTATGGAACGTAACGATAATTTTACCATATCAGAACGTTCAACAATAAATGCGGCCATTTTAATATCTTTAATAGATAAAGCAAAATTTACAATCCCTTCCGTATCTCCTGTTGTTATTTTATAGGCCTCAATTTCATTTTTTGAAACAGTTATTAGAGCCGTATGTAAATTTGGTTTAATTTCTAATTTTTCGTGTAAACAAAATCCTAAAAATCGAAGCCTTTGTTCCGTTGAATTTTCAAACAACAACTGATGTATTTCTCCATTTTTTGCCCCTTTTTCCATTAAATCGGCAGCAATACGATGAACAACAGGTCTAGTGTTAGGAAACCTAAACGATCCTGAGTCGGATATAATACCAACGTAAAGACAGGTGGCTATGATTTCATTGATTAATCTATTATCATCCATAATTTCCGTAATGAATTGGTATACCAATTCAGCGGTAGCACAAGCACGAATATCCCACAAACGATAATTCTCAAAACCTTCTGGCTCCAAGTGATGATCTATCATTATTTTCTTTGCTGTAACTTGTTTGATATAATGGCCCAAATCGTTAATTCTTGAAAGCGCATTAAAATCTAAACAAAAAATTAAATCAGATTCATCTAATAATTCATGTGCTTTTGAGATTGATTCAGTATAGATAATGACATCGTCATTACCTGGCATCCAATGTAAAAAATTAGGGTAATCAGTAGGTGTTATCAAATGCACTTGATGCCCTTTCTGCTTTAAATAGTGATACATGGCTAAAGAAGAACCCATAGCATCTCCATCAGGCTTATGATGTGTAGTAATTATTATCTTTTGGGGGGTTATTAGTAATTTTTGCAATGTAGTTAAATCTGAAGTTGGCATAAAATCTGAATTATTATTAATTAAAGACATCGAAAATAGATATACTTAATCCAAATAGACGTTTACTCTTTGTTCTATTAAAACCTTTTTAAATTAAAAGAGCCCTGAAAAATTCAGAGCTCTTTTAATTTAAATATGATTAAAATAGGTTTTTTATTACTTAAGTATAAATTTAGCTTGACCCATTATAAATCCATCACTATACAACATAATGGAATATTCTCCTGTCACAAATGGCTGTGCATTAGTCCACTCTATTTCAAAATCTTTATCATCATTAGTAAAATCAATACTGGTTTTATAAGTGTAAGCTAAATCTTGATTATCAAAATTAAAACTACCGCTACCTTCACCTTCCAATGTATTACCAGCTGCATCAAGTATTCTAATGTGTACATCATGTAATCCTTTCTGAGCAATGTTATTTTGGTGTATTTTGAATGACAATTTCACTTTTTTAGTTTTCTTAGCTTTTGCTACAACAACCTCTTTGCCATTGCCTTTAACTTTTAATGTTTGAACCACAATATTAGTAGCTTTTAAAGCTGCTGCTGCACGAGTCATTGCTTTCGCTTTAGTAGAAAGTTCTAAATTATCTCTCTCTAAACCTGCCGCCTTTTCACTAACCTTAACAACGGTTGTCTTTAAACTGTCACGTTGAACTGTTAACTCTTGATTTTGTTTCTTTAATTCCTCTATTTCTTTTACATAACCAGCAATTAACTCTTTCAATTCAGCCAATTGTCTTTTAACCTCGGCTAATTTAGCTGGGCCAGCGACCCTAAGCTGCGCAGACAATGCAGCTAATTTTTGCTGAAATTCTTGTTGCTTAACCTGCATTTCACTATTCAGCTTGCTGATATTTCCTGTAGCATCTTTCAAAGAAGCGGTTAACTGGTCAACTTCTGTTTGCAATTTTGTGCGCTCATCTGTTACGTAAACAATTTTCTGCTCCACTTTCTTTTTTTGAGAAAATAAGTAAAGTGTAACTCCTAACAAAGCAATCACTGCCACTATTAAGAAGTAAATAATTCCGTTATTTTTCTTCTGTTTTTCTTGATAATTTTCCATTTTTTTTATGCTTATGCAACTTTTCAATTTATGTTTTTTTATTCATTTGACGATGTGCACAATAATCATACTTAAGTACCAATAGACATTTGAACACAACAACGCACACAACATTATTAGAAATGTAGTCAGCGGCAAATTTATGGGAATGAATGAAAAAAACAAAAAACATTTGCATTTATCCCGTATTTTTGCGTCCAATCTCTGAACTTCAGAATCTATTAACCATTAAATAAGCCCTTATCAACTGGTTAAACGATATTTTTAAACCTTAATTCAATGCAAAAAAAAGCTGTTCCTTTTTTATTATTTGTATTTGTTTTCACATCAATCTTAAACACGCTCGGAAAATATCCTAAACGTGAATTTAGAGGAGTTTGGTTAGCAACTGTTAGTAACATAGATTGGCCTTCTGCATACGGCTTACCAATGGTGGAGCAACAAGAAGAATTGCTGAATATTTTAGAAACACACAAGCATAATAACCTCAATGCCATTTTTTTACAGGTAAGACCTGCTGCTGATGCTTTTTATGCAAAAAGTAGAGAACCTTGGAGTTTTTGGCTTACAGGAAAACAAGGGGTAGCCCCGCATCATTTCTACGACCCATTAGCTTTTGCCATCGAAGAAGCTCATAAAAGAGGAATAGAACTTCATGCCTGGTTTAATCCATATAGAGCAGTTTTTAGCAATGAAAAATCAGACATTAGCCCCCAGCATATTACGTGTAAAAAACCTGAATGGTTTTTTAATTATGAGGGTAAAAAATTATTTAATCCCGGTATTCCCGAAGTTAGAAACTATATCGTTCAAGTGATATTAGATGTTGTAAGACACTATGATATCGACGGCATACATTTGGATGATTATTTTTATCCCTACCCTATCAAAGGTCAGATTATCAATGATATTCATACTTTCAAGAAATATAATAATGGATTCACAAATCTCGAAGATTGGCGTAGAAATAATGTAGATTTATTAATCAAAACTTTAGCAGATAGTATCCACGCTTACAAACCTCATATTAAATTCGGTATCAGTCCTTTTGGTATCTGGAAAAATAAAAAACAAGACCCTCTAGGCTCTGAAACAAATGGACTATCTTCCTATTACTCGTTATATGCTGACGTAAGAAAGTGGTTGAAAAACAATTGGATTGATTATGTTGCTCCTCAAATCTATTTTTCATTCAAAAGTCAAGCGGCTCCATTTTCAACTTTAACAGACTGGTGGAGTGAGAATATTTTTGATAGGCATCTCTATATTGGCCATGGTGTTTACAAACTAGATAATGTTACGCCCAATGGATGGAAAACAGCCACTGAATTACTAAATCAAATTCGTTACACAAGAAAGAATAGTGAAATTGGGGGTAGCATTTTTTTTAGTTCGAATTCTGTAATACGTAATCTACTAGGAATTTCCGATTCTTTAAAAGCAACAGTCTATAAAATGAAAGCATTACCTCCTGTGATGCCTTGGCTAGATAATATACCTCCTAATCCTCCCGAAAAATTAACTGCAACTAAACACCACAACCACGTCCAATTAAATTGGAAAGAAGGTGACCCATCAACAATAGGTTATGTAATTTATCGCTTTGAGGAGGGTGAGAAAATTTCAATTGAAGATGCAAAGAATATTATTCAATTAGTTTACACTAAACAGACTAGCTACGAAGATTTCGACATTTCTAAAAAGAAAAAGTACGTTTATATTGTCACCGCATTAGATGCGACAAAGAACGAAAGTGATGCTTCAATTACCATTAAACCATAGTGTATCAATTATTCAACAGTAACAGACTTTGCTAAATTCCTAGGCTGGTCTACATTACACCCGCGCATTACCGCAATGTGGTAAGCAAGTAGTTGTAGAGGAATGGTTGCCACCAAGGGTACCAAGGCTTCTTCAGTTTGAGGTATTTCTATTACATAATCTGCCATCTCTCTAACCGTTTGATCTCCTTGCGTTACAATGGCAATAACAATGCCCTTACGGGCTTTTACTTCTTGAATATTACTAATCACTTTTTCGTAAGAACTATGCTGTGTAGCAATAAATACCACAGGCATATTTTCATCAATCAAAGCAATAGGACCATGTTTCATTTCTGCTGCTGGATAACCCTCTGCATGTATGTAAGATATTTCTTTGAGTTTTAAAGCTCCCTCTAAAGCAACCGGGAATGCACTACCCCTTCCTAGAAACAAACAATTTTTAGCTTCAACAAAGTTAGATGCAATGATTTTAATTTTTTCATCTGTTTGCAGAGATTGTTCTATCAAAATAGGAATTTCCTCTAAAGCAGCTAACAGTTCTATTAAACGAGACTTTTTAATGGTGCCCTTATTTTGAGCCAAATAAAATGCAACAAGCGTTAAGACGGTTACTTGTGCCGTAAATGCTTTGGTTGAAGCTACTCCTATTTCCGGACCTGCATGAGTATAGACACCTGCATGAGTGATTCTCGCTATAGATGAGCCTACTACATTGCAAATTCCCAATATCGTTGCACCTCGTTCTTTTGCCAATTCTAAAGCCGCCATCGTATCAGCCGTTTCTCCAGATTGAGATATAGCGACAACAACATCTCGTTCTGTTATAATTGGATTTCTATAACGAAACTCGGAAGCATATTCTACTTCAACCGGTATACGCGCAAATTCCTCTATTAAGTATTCGCCAACCAAAGCTGCATGCCAAGATGTTCCACAAGCGACTATGATGATGCGATCTATATTGTTAAGTTTTTGAATATAATCTTTTATTCCACCCAATTGGACCTCTCCCTTTTCTGTGTTGATTCTTCCTCTCATACAATCCCTAATAGCTCGCGGCTGTTCATATATTTCCTTAAGCATAAAATGTTCAAAACCTCCTCTTTCCAACATTTCTAATTGCATCTCTAATTCTTGGATATATGGAGACTGTACTACATTATCTATGTTCTTAATCAATAATTCGTTAGGTTGTAGATATGCTATTTCATTATCATTTAAATAAATAACATTTTTAGTATACTCTACAATCGGCGATGCATCGGAGCCAATAAAATATTCACCTTTTCCTACTCCTACAACCAACGGACTACCTTTCCTCGCAGCAATAAGTAAATTGGGATCTTCTTTACTCATAATTACTATGGCATAAGCTCCTATTACTTCTTTTAGAGCAATTCGAACGGCTTCTTTTAAATCTACCTTACCTTGGTTTTTGATATCCTCTATTAAATGGATAAGGACTTCTGTATCTGTATCGCTTTTAAAAAAATGCCCTCGTCTCTTAAGTTCTTCCTTTAAGGTTGCGTAGTTTTCAATGATACCATTATGGACGATAACTAAATTACCGTCTCCTGAAGTGTGAGGATGAGAGTTTAAATCAGAAGGAATACCATGTGTTGCCCAACGAGTGTGCCCTATGCCTATATTTCCCTTTCTATCTGCATTTTCAGTAAAATTTTCTAAATCGGCTACTTTTCCTGCTTTTTTATAGATGTTTATATTGATTCCATTATTAATAGCGATACCTGCGCTATCATATCCGCGATATTCTAAACGACGTAAGCCCTTAATAATAATGGGCCACGCTTCTTTTTCTCCTATATATCCTACAATCCCACACATAATTTCATTATTTTAAAAATATATTTTCTATTAATTAAACTACGGTTTTACAGTATAAAGTACTCTTAGCTTCATTTTTTTTGCTGCTTGCGAATTATTTTCAATAATTGTTCTTCCTCCTGTCAACGCAGTTGGATAAAAATCGGCGATTGAAATTGGGTCGTTAGGTGCAACAAAAAACATATTATCTTGTATTTGATCATTTAACATATCTTGTATTAAGCCTGTAAGTGTAATACGATAATCTTTGGTATCTGTTCTATATTTACCATCAAAAACTGCGTCTCCTAACCATCTTGAATCTACTGCAGTATAGCGATTTCCGGAAGCATTGTCTGGTATATACTTTCTTTGATGTGCTTTATCCCAACAGTATGCGGTTAATCTCCCCGTAGGCAAAAATGGAGCATCAGATGCTGCAGATATAGGTAAAATTAATTCCGCTTTGTTAATGGCTATTTTACCTAAGTTATTGATTTTTTTCAAGTTCGGAAACCGAATTTTTGCTCTCAATCCGCCCATAGATTTTAAATAAACTTTCTTAGGTGAAACAGTATTATTGTTTAAGAGATTACCAACTTCCGTACCTGTTGCATCGTGTTTGATGTTTGCTGCTATTTTACTAGCACCATTGCTGATATAGAAATATTGAACCAATGTATCTATAATACCATTATTTTTAGCTTTGTAATAAATCTCTAAGTTACTTGTTGCATTGGCATTTAAATCTAAAAACAATATTCCTC
>CANJWF010000026.1 GCA_947478315.1 Sphingobacteriaceae bacterium
AAAGAGAAAAACCCAAAAATTAAATTCGTTGTTCCAGAACACCATTTTTCGCACGCTTGCCAGGCATATTTACCATCACCGTTTGATAATGCTGCAATTATGGTGGTTGATGGACAAGGAGTCCCAATGAAGAGAACTGGAGGAGATCAATTGTGTGGAAGTTTATCTTTTGGTAAAGGAGATGAAATAGAAACATTGTTCGAATTTCCCGTTAGATATAGTCTTGGAGGGATGTACGCTGAGTTTACGAAAAAACTTGGATTTAAAACGAACCAAGAAGGAAAAACAATGGGATTAGCTGCTTATGGTACACCAACTTATTACGATATATTAAAGAAAGATTTAGAATTCGATGTGTTGGATTTTAACTATAAAAAAATGTTTAAAAAAAGGTTTGGATTTCATAAAGCTCTCTATAAGTTGCCAGATTATATTGGCTTTTTATCCAAATTTGAAGATAAAAAAAGAGGAACCGAATATACTCAAGACCATAAAGATTTGGCATATGCTGTTCAGAAGTTAACGGAAGATGTAATGGTATATTTAGCCAATTGGTTATATGATAAAACAGGAAGTGAGAATTTGTGTATTGCAGGTGGTGTTGGATTAAATTGTGTCGCTAACTATCAAGTCTTAATTCGTTCAAAATTTAAAAATATATTTATACATCCTAATTCAGGAGATAATGGATTAGTTGTAGGTCAAGCACTTTATGTTCATAATATTCTAAATAAAAATCCAAGAACTTACGTAGATACACATGATTATTTAGGACGGAATTATTCAGAAGAAGAAATAGAATCTACAACAGAAAAGTTTATGAATAATGAAGAAATTGAAATTGTTAGGTATGAAAACTTAGAAGATCTTTATAGTAATATGGCTCAGTATATAGCGGATGGCTATATTACAAGTTGGTTTCAAGGTAGAAGTGAATTTGGTCCAAGGGCTTTGGGTAATAGAAGTATACTTGCAGATCCAAGAAGATCCGATATGAAAGATATACTTAACTCTAGAGTGAAATTTCGTGAAAGTTTCAGACCATTTACCCCGTCCGTTCTTGCTGAACATTCAAGTGATTTTTTTGAATTGAGTATTGAATCTCCATTTATGCTATTAGCACCTTATGTTAAACCTGGTAAGGGAAATATTGTTCCAGCAATTACGCATGCCGACAATACTGCAAGGGTTCAAACAGTGACCCCTGATGTAAATGAGAGATATTATAATTTAATTAAAGCTTTTTATAAATTAACGGGAGTTCCAATGGTATTAGATACGTCTTTTAATGTTGCAGATGAACCAATTGTTGAAACACCTTTAGATGCTATAAGATGTTTTCTAAAGACAGATATCGATATTTTAGGTTTAGGACGCTTTATCTTACGAAAAAAAAATAAAATATCAAATGTGTCGTAATATACTAATAACAGGAGGAGCAGGGTTTATCGGGTCTAATTTGGCAAAAAACTTATTATCGAAGGGATACCATGTAACCATAATAGATAATTTTTCGCCTCAAATACACGGTAATAAAACATATCTATCTGACGAACTTACAGGTAAGGTAAGGCTAATAGTTGCAGATATAACTAATAAGACCGCTTTTTATGAGGCATTAAAAGGGCAACATGCAGTTATACATTTGGCAGCAGAAACAGGTACTGGACAATCTATGTATGATATTTCTCATTATACTAATGTGAATATTCAAGCTACTGCATCATTATGTGATTATATTGTTAATGAAGAACATGATATAACAAATCTTATAGTAGCTTCTTCGAGATCTATTTATGGAGAAGGAAAATATCATTCTAAAAAATATGGAGATGTTTATCCAATAGCTAGAACGAGTGTCACTGTGAAAAAAACATTTGAAGTGTTATGTCCCTTTTCAAACGAAGCAAATTTAGAAATTAGGGCTACTGATGAGTCTTCAAAAATTCATCCGTCTTCTTATTACGGAATCACAAAGCAAGTGCAAGAACAAATGATTATTCTATGCGCTAGGTTGAGGAACATTAATGGTTTTGCTTTACGTTATCAAAATGTATACGGTCCGGGTCAATCCTTAAAAAATCCTTATACAGGAATTTTGTCTATATTTTCTAGATTGGCTCTTCAAAATGAGAAAATAAATATTTTTGAAGATGGTATGGAAAGTCGTGATTTTGTCTATATCGATGATGTAGTAGAGGCTACTTCGAAATGTTTAAATACTACATTAAAAGGACAACATGTGTTAAATGTTGGTAGCGGTGTGCCTGTAACAGTGATAGAAGTAGCAAAAAATATTGTTTCGTATCTGAGAAGTAACTCTGAAATCGAAATATCTGGTATTTTTAGAGAAGGAGATATTCGACATAATTTTGCTGATTTAGCACTTAGTCATCAAGTAATAGGCTTTACTCCTCAATGGAGTTTTATAAAAGGATTGCATAGTTTTTTAGATTGGGTATTATTACAAAAAGATATTCCTAAGGGTACTGGTGATTACAACAAATCATTAGCTGAATTAAAAGAAAAAGGATTACTTAATGGATAATAGATCTAATCCACTAGTAAGTATAGTGTTTACTAGTTACAATCATAAAGAATATCTCAAGCAGGCTTTAAATAGCTTATTTGAGCAAACATATCGAAATCTTGAAATTATCATCGTTGATGATTGCTCAACCGATGGCAGTCAAGAAATTCTTAAGGAATATGCACACTATACAAATCTCACTTTAATCCTTTCCGATGTTAATTCGGGTAGTTACGTAAAGGCAAGTAATTATGGAGCTTCGTTCGCAACGGGAGAATATATTCTTTTTGCACAATGTGATGATTTTTCGGAAATTGATCAAATAGAAAAATTAGTACAGGTATTTAAACAAAATCCTAGTGTAGGGGTTGTATTTTCTAAAAGTAATTTGATAGACGAACTAGGTATAAAGTTTTCGGATGATTTTATTTGTAGAGAACGAAAGTTTAAAAAGAAAGTAGAACAATATGCTTTAATCAACGGAGATGAAATGAAACAATTTTTGTCTTTTTCGTGCGTAATTCCTAATCTAAGTGCAGCATTAATTAAACACCATTTATTTAAAGAAATTAAAGGCTTATCAGATAAATTTTTAGTAGTTGCAGATTGGGAGTTTTGGCTCAAGCTTTCTGAGAAAACAGATTTTTACTATATATCTCTCCCCTTAAATAATTTTCGACAACATGCTACCACTATTAGGAGTAAGATTAAAATAGAAACACAAATTTATGAGGTGTACGCTATGTTTTATAATCACATAGCTTTATATCAGTTAACTATTCAAGAGCAAAGAAAAATTAAAGTTGGAGCAGGAGCAGTTTGGTTCTCTTATTTTCTTGAAAACAAAAAACTATGGATACAAAGTTTTCCTTCTGTTTATTCAAGGATAAATAAGATTGAAAAGAGATGTATTTACTATGTAATCGTTGGTGCAATCAAGCATTTAGTTGAATTCATATTCAGGAAGATGGACAGGTAAATATGTGTAACTACGTATAAATTTTATTAAAATCTCAATTGAGACATTGAGATAGACGTTAAAGTAAAGCAATCAAAGTAACAGTGAAATAGAACTTTTGCATAGTTGAGGATCATTGTCAAATTGAATCAGATATTCAATTTGAGTTTTCAAATACATTCAGTTCGGATGTAAGTGATACTTTTGAAAAGTATTTTACTTAGTTTTGCTTTCCAAAAAAGAAATTGAAATAGATACAATTGAGTTAATATGGAAGTAGTTATATTATGTGGAGGTAAGGGAACGAGATTAAGTGAGGAGACGCAATTACGTCCTAAACCTATGGTAGAGATTGGTGGTAAGCCTATATTATGGCATATTATGAAAACCTATAGTCATTATGGGTATAAGAAGTTTGTGTTGGCTTTAGGTTACAAAGCGAATTTTATTAAAGAGTATTTTTATAATCTACGTATCTCAGGGAGTGACTTTACCCTTAAAATGAAGCCTGATGCTAATCCTGTTTTTTATAACGCATTAATGGATAGTGACTGGGAAATTACTTTTGTAGATACTGGAGAAGATACGTTGAAAGGAGCTCGATTAAAGCGTGTTGAACCTTATATTCAGTCGGATAATTTTTTTGTTACTTACGGTGATGGGGTTAGTGACTTAGATATTAAGCGTTTAGCAGATTTTCATCATGCTCATCAAAAAATAGCAACGCTTACAGCGGTTCATCCTCCAAGTCGTTTTGGAGAAATAGATTTAAAAGGTACGCAAGTTGTTGATTTTGAGGAAAAACCACAAATGGCTACTGGCTATATAAATGGTGGATTTTTTGTTCTCAATAAAAAAATTATGAATTATTTATCTACCGATGAAACCTGTGATTTAGAATTTGGAGCCTTACAGCATCTTTCTAAGGCGGGTGAATTGCAAGCTTTTATACATAATGATTTTTGGCAATGTATGGATAATGTGCGAGAGCGAGATTATTTGGATGGTTTGGTAAAAAAAGGTCAGGCACCTTGGATAAAATGGAAATAGTACATGTCGTTTAATAATATTTATAAGGATAAAGTTGTATTAGTTACTGGGCATACGGGTTTTAAAGGAGCGTGGTTATCTGCGTGGTTGTTGAAATTAGGAGCAAAAGTAGTAGGGGTGTCATCGGATATTCCCACAAGTCCATCTCTGTATGAAGAATTATCCTTACACGATAAAGTTGTAGATTATAGGCAAGACATTCGAGACATTGAGGCTATTAAGAAAATTGTTGAGAAACAATCTCCAGATTTTGTATTTCATTTAGCGGCACAACCTATCGTTTCACTCTCTTATTCGGATCCCCTCCAAACGATTTCTACTAATGTAATGGGGACAGCGCATATTTTAGAAGCGATTAGATTCCTAGAAAAAAAATGCGTTGCAGTTATTATTACGAGTGACAAGTGTTATGATAATGTAGAATGGATATGGGGTTATAAAGAAACAGATCATCTAGGAGGTAAAGATATTTATAGTGGTTCAAAAGGTGCTGCAGAGTTAATTTTTAAATCGTATTTCCATTCTTTTTTTAAACAACATCCACACGTGAAAATAGTTTCTGCCCGAGCAGGTAACGTGATTGGTGGTGGAGATTGGGCAAAGGATCGCATTGTGCCCGATTGTATGAAAGCATGGAATGAAGGCAAATTTGTTGAAATAAGAAGTCCTCAAGCAACTCGTCCGTGGCAACATGTTTTAGAACCTTTGAGTGGGTACCTTAATTTAGGTCAAAAATTATTTGAAGGTCAAGAACTCAATGGACAAAGTTTTAATTTCGGTCCAAAACCTGAGTATAATCATACTGTTAAAACTTTATTAGAAGATTTGAGTAAATATTGGAATTTTAAACATGTAGATGAAGCTTATAAAATAACGGGGAATATCTTGTTTCATGAAGCCGGATTACTCAAATTAAATTGCGATAAGGCTTTATTTGATTTGAAATGGTTACCTACTTTAGATTATCCTCGTCTTATTGAGTTTACGAGTAGCTGGTACTACTCTTTTTATAAACATCAGCAATCTATTTGGGATTTAACGCTTCAGCAAATAGATGAATATCAAGAATTAGCAAATCAAAAACAAATCGGATGGACCTATTGCAAGGCGTAATCCTTAGTCCTCTAAAAATTATTCAACATCCCAAGGGGAATGTGTTACATGCGTTGAAACAGAGTGACAGTAACTTTCATACTTTCGGAGAAGCTTATTTTTCCACTATTGCTAAAGGAGAAATCAAAGGCTGGAAGAAACATCGCTTGATGACATTAAATTTAATAGTTCCTGTAGGAGCTATTAAATTTGTGTTATTTGACGGAAGGGACGAAAGTTCAACTAGCAATCAATTTTCAGAAATTATTTTATCTGCTACAGATAATTATTGCCGGTTAACAGTTCCCCCTTTAGTTTGGGTGGCATTTCAAGGTGTTGACGATCAATTAAATTTATTGTTAAATATCGCCAATATAGAGCATAATCCTCAAGAAGCAGATAATAGACCTTTAGAACAGATTGTTTATAAATGGTAGTATGCAAAAAGTATTAGTAACAGGAGCTACGGGATATTTGGGTGCGAAAATTTGTTTACATCTTCATCATTTAGGTTATCATGTTGTCGCACTATGCAGAAACCTATCTAAATATCAGTATCAAATATTTAAAGACATTACAATTATTGAGGGAGATATTATTGAAGAAGCAACCTTTCAAAAACTCAGTAAATTAGATCTGCAGGCAATTGTTCACACGGTATCTTTAGATCATAATTTGTCAGAAACGTCATCTATAGATAAGGTCAATCAAATTAATGTTTTAGCAACATGGAAATTAATAGACCTCTTTTCAAAACAAAGTAATCCGTTAATTATTTATTTCTCTACCATTCATACGCTTGGTAAATTGCCAAACGAAACTATTGATGAAAATTTTGAGCCAAATCCATTAAATGTATATGGTTTAACTCATTTATTCGGAGAAAATTTAATTAACTACTATTATCAACAATGTGGTGAACGGGCTATTAGTTTAAGGTTAACTAACGGATATGGATCTCCTGTTTTTTCAAATAATAATTGTTGGAATTTGGTAATAAATAATCTATGTAAAGAAGCTTATCTGAATCAAAAGATAGTATTACAATCCGATGGAAAGGCTTTAAGAGATTTTATTCATGTTGATGATATTGCCAATGCGGTCAGCTTATTGATGCAGCAACCTATTTTTAATCATTCTATCTTTCACGTTAGTTCAGGACGTACTTATAGTTTACTTGAATTAGCTTTTTTAGTTAAAAAATATTACGAAAAACGTTATGCTAAATCGATACAGGTATTTCATTCTAAAGATATCCCAGTTGATGATTACGTTGAATTAATTCCAAATAAAATGTACACAATTAATAATCAACGTTTTAAAAATATAGGATTTAAAATTGGGGTGGATATTGAACAGGGTATACATGATTTATTTAATTATTTTGAAAAATATCTTAAAAAAATAAATCAGTCTTAACTAAAGATTAATATGTTACCTAATCCGTTAATAAGTGTTGTTATTCCTACGTATAATAGGGCAGATAAACTCGAAAGAGCCTTACAATCATTAGTTAATCAAACCTATAAGGATTTTGAAGTTATTGTTTGTGATAATGGTTCTACCGATGCTACATCAGACGTTTGTTCTACATATAGTCATATTCTTTCTTTACAATATATAAAGTTGAGTAATAATTCAGGGAGTCCTGCAAAACCAAGAAATGAAGGGATTAAGGTTGCCCGAGGTCAGTGGATTAGTTTTTTAGATTCTGATGATTGGTATGAATCGAATCGGATGCAAATTATAGCAAATCAAGATTTAAAAAAATTCGATGTATTTTATCATCCTCTAATAACGGTAAAGGGGGGACAAAGTGGCTACACGATAAAATTGCGCCAGCTCAATCATGATAATCCTCATCTCGATTTATTATATAATTTGAATACTGTAGTAACCTCTTCTGTTGTGGTAAGGAAAGATTTATTTCATCAAAAGCTTTTATTTGATGAAAATCCTAGGTTAAGAGGTGTTGAAGATTTCGATTTATGGATAAAATTGGCAATTAGGGGGGCGAAATTTAAATTAATTCGGAAATCATTGGGCTATTATGAATATGGTGACGATAATTTTACGCAAAAAGGTGACGAACAAATATCTCGGCTAACCCAAGTTTATCAACCTTATTTTACACAAAAAATTATTGCTCATTTAAATACCCGCAAGGTTAATGCAGCATATAGCTACTTAATAGCCAGAGTATACTTTGCTAATCGTGACTATGCGAGTGCGCTTAAAGGGTTTAAAAAATCTATTCTAAATGGCAGCATTATTATTAAGGTAAAAGCGGCATATTATGGATTTAAGTGGCTAGTCTGCATCTTATTTAGAAAAGATGTTTAGGCATCAAAACCCTAAAATGAAGGATTTTTTATGACCACTTTTAAAATAAAATTTCTTTTCGTTGAAAATATTATCCATCCTAACAGATAATTGACTTAAATGCTATTCTACTTAATATTTGCTTTATGTGTTACAACCTTTTTATTGCTTGATTATTTCAGTCAAGAAGAAAATAAGGTGTTGCGGATGATTGCATTTATTTTGGTTGTTTGTGTCGCAGGTTTGCGAGAATACGTAGGGTCAGATTTTGATGATTATGTAAGTATATACACGACTAAAGTTAATGAAGAAAAAATGGAGTTTGGATTTGTGGCAATTATGGATTTTTTGAGATTTTTGGGATTCAACTATAATTTTCTTTTTTTCTTTTTTTCTTTTTCAACCTGTTTGTTTGTGTATTTAGGGATTAAAAAATATACTTCAAACGTTAATTTTGCGTTGTTAATTTTCGTGTTAATTCCGGGGTTGTACTTGAATTCATTTTCTATACTTAGACAGATTTTTGCTGTATCCGTTAGTTTCTATGCGTTTTATTACCTATTGAATAAAAGATATTTACTCTATGGGACTTTTATGTTTATTGGAATTTCAGTTCATTACACTTGTATAATTCCGTTTATACTTCAAATTTTAGCATTTAAATATATCGATATACTTAAGAAGCCTCGTTTATTATTTATCTTACTATTATGTTCTTTAGGAATGTCGCAAGTAAACCTTATTGCGTTATTGGGCAATTTTTTTGAAGAGGCTAAGTATGCACATTATTTTATAGGAGAAAGAGCTGCTGTTAATATTTATAAAATAATAGTATTGAATTTTGTTGCCATCATAATCTTGGGTTTTTTTAAGAGAATGCAATTTGTGAAGCCTAGTCAAAAATATTTTACTGTGTTTTATCTGTTTTCTGTGATATTTACGAACACTTTTGCTTCGATTGTAGAACTAACGAGAATTGCGTATTATTTTAAAATTTTCGAAATTGTATGTGTCGTGGATTTTGTATACTTATTTAATAAATATAAAAGAGTTTGGATTGTGTTACTTGTGTTTATTTATTATCTCTCTGTTTTTTTATTTTCTTTAAAGACTGAAAGCGAGCTCGAAACGGATGACACTAAGTTAACGCCATATAAGAGTGTATTTTCTCAATCTTCATTTTGAAAATAGTTTTATGTTCTTAATGTCATTCAATAAACTTTGTTAGGGGTTTATGTTGATTCGAAGAGGGAGTTCCACTATCCACCACTAAATAACATGATGTTATGCAACCTTTGGTAACTATAGCTATTCCCTTTTATAATAATCAAGATACGATTTTAGATTCAGTAAAGTCTGTTTTTTTACAGACATATCCTAATTGGGAACTGTTATTACTGAACGATGGTTCTAGAGATAACAGTTTGTCTTTAGTCGAGAATATCAAGGATAATAGAGTTAAGATTATCAGTGATGATGTAAATAGAGGATTGGTATATAGACTTAATCAAATACCTAAGTTTGCTTCTGGAACTTATTTAGCGAGAATGGATGCTGATGATTTAATGCATCCTGATAGAATCAGTAAACAGATGGAAGTGCTCTTAGCTGATTCAGATATTGATGTGGTTGATACGGGTACCTACTCGATAGATGAAATTGGGAATCCAGTTGGAATAAGAGGGCTTGATGCTATTCAAGACGATCCTAACAAATTTGTAGGCAAAGCGCGGTTATTGCATGCTAGCATTTTAGGTAAAAAAACTTGGTTTTTGAAGCATCCCTACGATGCTAATTATGTGAGGGCTGAAGATAGTGAATTGTGGTGCAGAACTTACAAAAATTCAAAATTTGCTCGGGTATGTGAACCTTTGTATATCGTTAGGGAGGGTAAAATTAATGTTGCTAATTATATTCAAAGTGTTCGTACGGTACAAAAAATTTTACTGAGGTATAATTATCTAATGAATAAAAAACACGTTTGGGTAAAAGAGTTTATCAAAACGTATTTTAAAGTAGGTGTTTATAAATTGATGGGATTCTTTCAATTACAGCATATTTTAACAAGGAGGCGTAACCGTTTGCTAACCCTTGCCCAGAAGCAACTGCTTAGTAAACTAATTACACAAATACAATCGTATGACTTACAGATTCTTGATTAACTGTGTAATACGGGAAAAACATCTATCTTTTATTCCTACATTTGAGCAGAAATCAACCGCTTAAATTATCTTAAACCAAATAATATTGTCATGATGAAAATTGCAATTACAGGAGCCTCTGGATTTATAGGTAAGTTGTTAGTAAGGAAACATATCGAACTTGGAGATGACGTAAATATATTATCACGAGATATAGAAAAAGTTCGTGAGTTTGAAAGTCGAGTTAATATATTTATAGGCAACTTACAAGACAAACAATCACTGGTAGATTTTGTACAAGGAGTGGATGTGCTTTATCATTGTGCCGCAGAGATAGGAACCGAATCACTTATGAAATCCGTTAATGAATACGGAACGAAAAATTTAATCGAGGCGGCGTCTGGGCAAGTTAAGCATTGGATTCAGCTAAGCAGTACGGGTGTTTATGGGCCGATTAAAGAAGGCATAATTAATGAAAAGCAACCATACAATCCAATCAATGAATATGAAAGAACTAAATTAAATTCCGATTTTATGGTTTTGGAGGCTGCTCGTGATAAAGCATTTACTTTAACTATTATTAGACCATCAAATGTATTTGGTTACCAAATGAGTAATCAATCTTTATTCCAACTGGTGAAAATGATTGATAAAGGATTTTATTTCTTTGTTGGCCCAAAAGGAGCTTCAGCAAACTA
>CANJWF010000027.1 GCA_947478315.1 Sphingobacteriaceae bacterium
AAACGGGTTGCAAATGTATTAAAAAAATCAAAAAATATTCTTTTTTTGTAAAACTTTTTCTATTTCCTCAAAGGAAGAAAGAACTTCAACTCCATTTTTAGTGACAGCAACAGTGTGTTCATAGTGTGCAGACAGACTTCCATCTACTGTAGTAACAGTCCAACCATCGTCCCAAAATCTAACCTTATGATTATTTCCAGCATTAATCATTGGCTCAATTGCAATAACCATTCCCTCTTGCAACTTAATTCCAGTACCTTGTCTACCGTAATTAGGAACTTCAGGTTTCTCATGCAAACGGCGACCTAAACCATGCCCAACCAAATCTCTGACTACAGCAAAACCATTAGATTCAGCATGAAGTTGTACTGCAGCTCCAATATCCCCTATACGATTACCTACACGAACTTGACTAATGGCACGAGACAAACAATCTTTTGTAACATTCATTAGTTTTTTAACAGAATCACCTACTTCACCCACAGAAAAAGTATAAGCGGAATCTCCATAATAACTATTTTTTAAAACTCCACAATCAATAGACACAATATCGCCATCCTTTAATTCATAAGAATTCGGAATTCCATGAACAACTTGATCATTAGGAGAAATACATAAAGTTGCAGGAAAACCACCGTAATTCAAAAAACCCGGAATTGCACCATTATCTCTAATAAATTCCTCTGCAATTTTATCAAGGTAGACTGTTTTTACTCCAGGTTTCACATGCGCCGCAACATGAGCTAAAGTATCCGAAACAAGTATTGAACTTTGTCTTATTAACTCGATTTCTTCGGGAGATTTTAAATGAATATTATGAGAAGAAGTCATTTATTAATAAATATTATTATTCATTAACACGACCCTTGATTCTCCCACTCTCCATCAATCCATCATAATGCCTCATTAACAGATGACTCTCTATTTGCTGTAATGTATCTAAAACAACCCCTACTAATATCAACAAAGAAGTACCACCATAAAAATGAGCAAATTGACTATTAACTCCTACCATAACCGCAATCGAAGGAAGTATAGCAATAACGGCTAAAAAAAATCCACCAGGTATCGTAAGTCTAGTTACAACCATATCTATGTATTGAGAAGTAGATTGACCAGGCTTAACACCTGGGATAAAACCGTTATTTTTTCTCATATCCTCAGACATTTGATCTGGATTAATTGATATAGCTGTATAAAATAAGGTAAACAAAATAATCAACAAGCCAAACACCAAATTATAAGAAAAAGAAGTGTAATTACTTAATGCCGACAAAAAAGAAGACTGAAAATTAGGGAAAAATTGCGATAAAGTAGCAGGAATAAACATCAACGCTTGAGCAAAAATAATTGGCATAACACCAGCGGAATTAACCTTAATAGGTATATATTGACGAACACTACCTGCCATTTGCTTAGTAGCTCCTATCATTTTTTTAGCATATTGAACAGGTATTTTCCTAGTACCTTGAACAATAAGAATAGTAAATATAACGACAAAAAATAAAGCTATTAATTCCACTACAAACGGAATTAACCCTCCGTTTCCACTTGTTCTAGAAGTTAACTCTGCAACAAAACTAAATGGTAGCTGAGCAATAATTCCCACCATTATAATTAAAGAAACTCCATTTCCTAAGCCTTTGTCTGTAATTTTCTCACCCAACCACATGACAAAAAGAGTACCAGCAGTTAAAATGAACATAGAAGTAATGGTAAATAAGGGCTCACTTATAAACTTGGCTTCTGGGGAAATCTGAGACTTTATATAGCCAATTGATTGAAGCAACGTAATGGCTATAGTAAGATACCTGGTAATTTGATTCATTTTTTTTCTACCACTTTCTCCTTCTTTCTGCAGACGTTGGAAATAAGGTATCGCTATACCAAAAAGTTGAATGACAATGGATGCCGAAATATAAGGCATTACCCCCAAAGCAAAAATAGAAGCACGAGAAAAAGACCCCCCAGCAAACATATTCAACAAACCTAAAATTCCATCTTGCTTATTATTAGCTAACGAAGCCGTGTCTACACCTGGTAAAACAACAAATGAACCAACTCGATAAACTAACAAAAACAAAAGCGTATTAACAATACGATCCCTTAACTCGTCAATTTTCCAAATATTTGTTAACGTTGAAATAAGTTTTTTCATGAACTATATCTTAACTACAGAACCACCTAACGACTCGATAGCTTTTTGAGCTGTTGCAGAAAAAGCATGAACTTTAACTTCAAGTTTAGATTTTAAATCTCCTCTACCCAAAACCTTAACTAAATCTTTTTTTGAAATCAACCCATGTTGACTTAAGACGTCAACATCAATAATATCTAACTTAAAACTATCTGCCAAATGTTGCAATACATCTAAATTAATTGCAACATATTCTATTCTATTAATATTTTTAAAGCCGACTTTTGGTACGCGACGCTGCAATGGCATCTGACCTCCTTCAAAACCAACTTTAGAAGAATAACCAGAACGTGAACCTGCGCCTTTATGACCTCTAGTAGAAGTACCGCCTCTTCCTGAACCTGTTCCCCTACCGATACGTTTTCTTGTTTTGGTAGAACCTAATGCGGGTTTTAGATTACTTAAATTCATATAAACTACGATTATAAAATGTTTTAATTCTGAAAAATACGAGTTAAACTTAAGAACGAAAAGAGAAATTAAGCTTTTTCTACTGCAACCAAATGGTTAACTTTTTTAACCATTCCAACAATAGCGGGAGTTGCTTCAAGTTCAACACTATGATTAATTCTTTTTAATCCCAATGCTTGAATAGTTTTTTTTTGCCTTTCCGTTCTATCTATAACGCTTTTAATTTGGGTAATTTTTATCTTGGACATAGTTTTTTATCCGTTAAATACTTTTTTCAATGATACTGATCTATGTTGAGCAACAGTGTAAGCATCTCTCATCTGAGTAAGAGCTACAACGGTAGCTTTAACAACATTATGTGGATTAGAAGATCCTTTTGACTTTGCTAACACATTATGAATACCTGCACTTTCCAAAACAGCACGCATAGCCCCACCAGCGATTACACCTGTACCATTAGCTGCAGGCTTTATAAAAACGTAACCACCAGAATATTTACCATACTGTTCATGAGGTACAGTACCATTAATAATGGGCACTTTCACCAAGTTTTTTTTAGCATCATCAATACACTTCGTTATAGCCTCGGTTACCTCCTTAGCTTTCCCTAAACCATAGCCAACAACTCCTTTTTCATCCCCAACAACAACAATAGCAGAAAAACTAAAAGTACGTCCCCCCTTGGTAACTTTGGCTACTCTCTGTATACTAACTAAGCGATCTTTCAATTCTATTTCGCTCGATTTTACTCTTTTTACATTATTTACCGACATAATATTTAAAATCTTTTTTTTGAACTAAAAGTTTAAACCAACCTCACGAGCGCCATCTGCTAAAGATTTAACTCTACCATGGTACAAGTATCCATTGCGATCAAACACTACTTGAGTAATTCCTGTTTCAATTGCTTTCTGGGCAACAATTTTTCCTATTTCCTTTGCTTGATCAATTTTAGTGCCTGAAAAATCAAAAGACTTAGACGAAGACGAAGCCGCAACAATCGTGACTCCTAATTCATCGTTGACAATCTGAGCGTAAATACCCTTATTGCTTCTGTATACGGATAAACGAGGTCGAACTGAAGTTCCCAAAATACGTTTACGAATACCTTTTTTTATTTTTTCTCTTCGAGATAATTTAGCCTTTCCTGCCATAATCATTATTATTTTTTAGATGCGGATTTACCTGCTTTTCGTCTCAATTGTTCGCCAACAAATTTAATACCTTTTCCTTTGTAAGGTTCAGGAGCCCTTAAAGATCTGATTTTAGCGGCTACTTGCCCCAATAACTGTTTATCAATACTTTCTAATATAATTCTAGGATTCTGACCTTTTTCTGCCGTAGTCGACACCTTAATTTCAGAAGGTAAATCAAATACATAATGATGAGAATGACCTAAAACTAAATCTAAAACATTACCTTGATTTGATGCTCTATAACCAACACCTACCAATTCTTGTTCTAATTTATATCCTTCTGTAACCCCCAACACCATGTTATAAATCAATGATCTATAAAGTCCATGCAACGCTTTATGACGTTTTTGATCTGTGGGTCTCTGGACTTGAATTATATTATCTTGATGTTCTATTACTATGTCTCTATCGATTTGCTGAAACAATTCCCCTTTGGGACCTTTAACACTCACTATATTATCGCTAGAGATTGACACCGTCACGCCTTGCGGAACTAAAATAGGTGCCTTTCCAATTCTTGACATACTAAAATTCTCCTTATCTTTTTAAGAAACAAAACATAAAACCTCTCCCCCAATATTCATCGCCTTAGCTTCTTTGTCCGTCATAACACCTTTAGATGTCGAAAGGATGGCTACACCTAAACCATTGAGAACACGAGGCATTGTATCTACTCCAGCATACTTTCTCAAACCAGGTTTACTAACTCTAGTAATGGAACGAATAGCAGATACTTTATTAATAGGATTATATTTCAAGGCAATTTTGATGGTTCCTTGAACACTTGTATCATCAAATTTATAATTAGCAATATAACCCTTATCAAAAAGAACTTTCGTGATTTCTTTTTTAAGGTTTGATGCAGGAATTTCAACAACCCTATGGTTGGCCTTTATGGCATTCCTTACTCTAGTCAAGTAATCTGCAATCGGATCTGTTATCATTTTATTTTAAATTGTATAAAGCATTTTATTATTTAAACCAGACAGCCAAAAGTTATTTCTTAGAGAAAAGAAACAAGACCATCCTTTCATCACCTACCAACTAGCTTTCTTCACTCCAGGAATTTTACCAGCAAGTGCCATTTCTCTAAAAGTAACCCTCGATATACCAAACTGACGCATATAGCCCCTAGGTCTACCTGTTAACTTACAACGATTGTGCAACCGAACTGATGAGGAATTTTTAGGTAGTTTATCCAAACCTACGTAATCTCCTGCCTGTTTTAGTGCGTCTCTCTTTGCTGCATATTTAGCAACTAACTTTGCTCGTTTAACTTCACGAGCCTTTACTCCTTCTTTAGCCATTACTTAGTATTGTTTTTTTGAAATGGTAACCCAAACTGTTTTAAAAGTTCCAAAGCTTCTACATCTGTTTTAGCAGTGGTTACAAAGGTAATATCCATCCCCATGATTTTGTTAATTTTATCAATATTTATCTCTGGGAATATAATTTGCTCAGACACACCTAACGTATAATTTCCCCGACCATCGAAGCCTTTATCATTAATACCTTTGAAATCTCTAATACGAGGCAAAGCAACGGCTATCAAACGGTCTAAAAACTCAAACATTCTATTGTCTCTCAATGTAACACGAACACCTACTGGCATACCTTTACGTAACTTGAAGTTAGAAATATCTTTCTTAGACTTAGCAGGAACTGCTTGTTGACCTGTAATTTGAGTCAATTCATTAATTGCGTAATCAATCAATTTTTTATCTGTTGTTGCAGCACCAACACCTTGATTAATAGCAATTTTCATCAATTTAGGAACTTGCATTGTACTTTTATATGCAAATTTTTCTTTAAGAGCAGGAATAACTTGCTCTTTATATTGGTTTTTTAACCTCGGTACGTAAGTCATTATTTAATCTCCTCTCCTGATTTTTTAGCGTATCTTACTAATTTTCCTTCACTGTTCTGTCGTCTACCGACACGAGTAGGTAATCCTGTTTTAGGATCTATTACAGCCAAATTAGAAACATGCAAAGGTGCTTCTATTTTAATTATCCCTCCATCTGGATTAGCAGCTGAAGGTTTAACATGCTTAGTTACAATATTAGCTCCCTCTACTACTGCTCTATTTTTGACCAAAAGAACACGTAAAACCTTACCTTGCATGCCTTTTGAATCTCCTGCAATAACTTTAACCAAATCTCCAGTCTTAACTTTAAATTTTGGCTGTGAATTCTTATCTTTTTTCATACAAATATTACTCACTATTGTTTAAAATAGGTCAAGCCTATATGGATTTATTCCGTAATCTTATTGTTCTTCAATCTCAACCTTTACTGAGTAGAAAATCATGAAAAAGCACTTTTAGTAATTAAAAGAACAACTTTTAATTTATTATAATACTTCTGGAGCTAAGGAAACAATTTTCATAAATTGCTTCTCTCGCAATTCACGAGCTACTGGTCCAAAAATACGGGTACCTCTTGGCTCGTCTTGATTATTTAATAATACTGCAGCATTATCATCAAAACGAATATATGAACCATCTTTTCTGCGAATTTCTTTTTTTGTTCTAACAACTACCGCTTTCGAGACCGTACCTTTTTTTATGTTACCTGAAGGTAATGCACTTTTTACTGTAACAACGATTTTGTCTCCTATACTTGCATATCTTTTAGCGGTACCGCCTAAAACTCTTATACAAAGTACTTCTTTAGCTCCACTATTGTCTGCAACATTGAGCCTAGATTCTTGTTGGATCATTTTACTTAGCCTTTTCTAAAATTTCTACTAATCTCCAATTTTTATTCTTACTCAAAGGACGAGTCTCCATAATCAACACTGTATCTCCGATACCTGTTGTATTTAGTTCATCATGAGCCATAAATTTGGTTGTTTTCTTCACAAACTTACCATATATTGGATGCTTGACTTTACGCTCGACAGCAACAACAATAGATTTTGCCATTTTATTGCTTACCACTACCCCTATTCTTGTTTTTCTTAATTTTCTTTCCATTTCACACGGATAAAATTGTTTATTCGTTAGTGTTTTATTTTTATATCAATTATCTCAAAATCTTCTATTCAGATTTAGCAACTTCTTGTTGCAATCTCCTAGCTGACAAATGAGTATTTAAACGTGCTATTAACTTACGAGTTTGGTTAATTCTCATTGGATTTTCAATTTTTGATATAGCATGAGCAAATTTCAACTTTGTCAATATCGTTTTCTCTTCTCCAACTCTTGATTTAATTTCTTCGTTTGATAACTCCAAAATCTCTAAATTTTTCATTGTCTTTATTTTTAGTTTTTTATGTATTAACTAAGTTTAAACTTCTGTATAATCTCTTCGCACCACAAACTTAGTCTGAATAGGTAACTTTTGTGCCGCTAAACGTAACGCTTCTTTTGCTACTTCTGCTGGAACACCCTCTGCTTCAAATATAATTCTACCTGGCTTAACAACAGCTACCCAATATTCTGGAGCTCCTTTTCCTTTACCCATACGAACTTCTGCTGGCTTTTTTGTAACTGGTTTATCCGGAAAAATTCGAATCCAAACCTGACCTTCTCGCTTCATATAACGGGTAACTGCGATACGAGCAGCTTCTATCTGGCGACTTGTTATCCAACAAGACTCCAAAGATTTTATTCCGAAAGAACCGAATGAAAGTTCTGATCCGCGTGTAGCAAAACCTTTCATTCTACCTTTTTGCATTTTTCTAAATTTCGTTCTCTTGGGCTGTAGCATGTTTTAATATTTTTAACGTTTAACAATAAACGAACTATTTTTTCCCTTTGGGTCTATGATTATTATTATTACGCGCGCCCTTTTTCGCATCACTACCTCCACCACTGCCGCCTCGTTGCTCCCTATCATTTCTATGCTCTCCTCTAGACTGGAAATTACCCGATTTTTCAGTTCTTCCAACAGGAGCCACAGTAGACGCTTGACCAATATTAGGGGACAAATCTCTTTTGCCATAAACTTCACCTTTGCAAATCCAAACTTTAACACCTATTTTACCATAGGTAGTCAAAGCTTCGGCTAAAGCATAGTCAATGTCGGCACGAAATGTATGCAATGGTATTCTTCCCTCCTTGTATTGTTCTGTTCTTGCCATCTCTGCACCTCCCAAACGACCAGAAACCATTATTTTAATGCCCTCCGCTCCCATTCTTATCGTTGAAGCTATAGATGTTTTCATGGCTCTTCTAAAAGAGATACGAGCTTCTAACTGCTTTGCAACACCCTCCGCAACCAAATTTGCATCTAGTTCTGGACGCTTAATTTCGAAAATATTAATCTGAACATCTTTTTTAGTGATTTTTTTCAATTCTTCCTTAATCTTATCAACCTCTTGACCACCTTTACCGATAACGATACCTGGACGAGCCGTATGAATAGTAATTGTAATACGCTTCAATGTTCTTTCTATTACAACTTTAGCTACACCTCCTTTGGCGATACGCACTGCAAGATATTTTCTTATTTTCTCATCCTCTACTAATTTATCAGCGTAATTATTTCCGCCAAACCAATTGGAATCCCATCCTTTAATGATTCCTAAACGATTACCTATCGGATTTGCTTTTTGTCCCATAATAATATACTGATTTTAGTTTTGAGGTTCTATATTTTTACTATCGACAACCAATATTACGTGGTTCGAACGTTTACGTATTCTATGACCACGACCTTGTGGCGCAGGTCTAAGACGTTTAAGCATCCGACCTCCATTTACTTGAACAGCTTTGATATAAAGATTACTCTCCTCTGGACGCAATCCTTCATTTTTTTGTTCCCAATTTTTTATAGCAGAAAGAAGTAATTTTTCTACTCGTTGAGATACTTCTTTATTACTATATTTCAATATGTATAATGCCTTTTCCACATTTTCCCCCCTTATGAGATCAACTACCAATCTCATTTTACGCGGCGAAGTGGGACAATTATTTAATTTTGCTACTGCTTCCATGTATTTAATTATTTTTTCTTATCAGCATGACCTCTGAACGTACGAGTAGGAGCAAACTCTCCTAACTTATGTCCAACCATATTTTCAGTTACGTAAACAGGAATAAATTTATTCCCATTATGCACCGCGAAAGTATGACCTACAAAGTCTGGAGAAATCATTGATCTTCTAGACCATGTTTTAACTGTTGTTTTTTTACCTGATTCATTAATGGTGAGAACTTTTCTCTCCAAATTATAATCAATATAAGGTCCTTTTTTAATTGAACGAGCCATTATTTTTTCCTTCCCTCTATAATGTAACGATTAGATGCTTTTTTCTTATCTCTTGTTTTATAGCCTTTAGCCAACAAGCCTTTACGTGAACGTGGATGACCTCCTGAAGCACGACCTTCTCCTCCCCCCATTGGATGATCCACTGGATTCATAGCAACACCTCTTACTCTAGGACGACGACCCAACCAGCGCTTACGACCAGCTTTACCCAACAACTCATTTGAGTGTTCACTATTCGATACAGAACCAATAGTAGCCAAACAAGACGATAATATCATTCGAGTTTCTCCCGAAGGCAACTTAATAATAGCATATTTACCATCTCTAGCAGAAAGCTGTGCATAAGACCCCGCACTTCTAGCAATAACTGCGCCCCTACCTGGGCTCAACTCTATGTTATGAATAATAGAACCCAATGGAATATTTTTCAAATAAAGAGTGTTACCTATTTCGGGAGCAACTCCCTCTCCAGAAACTAACTTTTGACCGACTTGAAGCCCATCGGGAGCTATAATATACCTTTTTTCGCCATCTGCATAATGCAATAAAGCTATACGAGCCGTCCTATTAGGGTCATACTCTATAGTAGCAACTGTTGCAGGAATATTATGCTTGTCGCGTTTAAAATCTATTATCCTATATGATTTCTTATGACCTCCACCCATATACCGCATGGTCATCTTACCACTATTGTTTCTTCCTCCTGATTTTTTAATAGGTGCAATCAATGACTTTTCAGGTTTACTAACTGTAATTTCCGAAAAATCAGCACCTATTCTAAAACGAGTTCCCGGAGTTACCGGTTTATATCTTTTCAGTGCCATCGTTGTGATTAATTATAAAAGTCTATTGATTCTCCTTTTTTCAGCGTAATAATTGCTTTTTTCACTTTATTAGTTCTCCCACTAACGAATCCTGTTTTGGTATGACGGCTTTTTAGCTTACCTTGAGAAAGCAAGGTATTAACTGCATCCACTTGAACACCGTACATCGATTCTATAGCCGATTTAATTTGAATTTTATTAGCTTTAGGATGAACAACAAAGGCGTAACGATTTAACTTTTCGGTCAAAACTGAAACTTTTTCAGTTAAGATAGGTTTTATTAAAATATCCATGATTACTTAACTAATCCTTCTTCAATGAGTTTTAATGCTCCCGCAGTAAGAATCAGCTTGCCTGCATTTAATAATTCGTATGTATTTAATTGATCCGCTGTTACAACTTTAGCTTTAGACAAATTTCGGCTAGATAGATAAACATTCTTATCTAAAACTGGCAAAACTAAGAGCATTTTTTCAGATGCTAACTTTAAATTATGAACCAACGAAGTAAAATGTTTGGTTTTAGGCGCATCGAAAGAAAAATCCTCCAAAATCAATATGTTATTATCCTGCGCCTTATACGAAAGTGCTGATTTTCTCGCCAAAACTTTCAATTTTCTATTCAACTTAAAACCATAATCACGAGGTTGAGGACCGAATATACGCCCCCCGCCATTAAACAACGGAGATTTAATACTACCAGCACGAGCTCCTCCAGTTCCCTTTTGTTTATGCAACTTTCGAGTCGAACCAGCTATTTCATTTCTTTGTTTTGACTTATGTGTACCCTGTCTTTGGTTAGCCAAATACTGCCTTACATCTAAATATATAGCATGATCATTAGGCTTTACCGCAAAAACTGACTCAGAAAGTTGC
>CANJWF010000028.1 GCA_947478315.1 Sphingobacteriaceae bacterium
AACTTCATTCGCATGGAATTAGAGAAATTAGATTCCTTGGAAGTATTAGACCGCTACGAAACCATACAGCAACTCCGAAAAATTAATGTCGACATCAAAGATTGTTACAACAAAAGTTGCTTGGTCGACTTAGGAAAACGGCTCAACTGCAAATACATGATTAGTGGCACCATGGAGGCTTTAGGCAATTCTATTTTTGTAACCTTACGTTTAGTAGATGTAGAACAAAATAAAAT
The DNA here is from genome assembly GCA_947478315.1 of Sphingobacteriaceae bacterium. Classification (GTDB taxonomy): domain Bacteria; phylum Bacteroidota; class Bacteroidia; order Sphingobacteriales; family Sphingobacteriaceae; genus CANJWF01. The sequence continues at coordinate 237 of CANJWF010000028.1, forward strand.
TACCCAAACCTCGCTTACCGAATTCATCCGACTAGAAGCTGAAATAACCACCATGCTCAAAGTAGCTTTCAACAAAATGTTTAACGTACCCAACGAAGAAATTTTACTGAACAAACTCACGGTAAAATACGATTACGAAAATCAACTCAACAACCCCAACAAAACCCGCATACAACTCGGTGGACCCCGATTTGGCGTAACTAGTTTATTCGGAAACGATGCCGCTATACTTCAAAAAAATTACGAAGACGGCGGATTCAAGCTCAACCCCTATATGACACAGATGGGTTACCAACTCGAATTACATTACCTCAACGAAAAACGAGTGCAAGTACTCTTGGAATTTATTGGACTATTAACGGGATTAGAACAACGACAATTTATACCCAGCCTCAGTATTTTAAATGGATTTAGAGACAGTAAAACAGGCTATGAATTAGGATTTGGATTTAGCTTTGCCCCAACAACTGAGGATTATTTTGTCAACTACAAAGGAGCCGAAAAACGGTACGACGATCTCAATATCAGCGAAGCCGAAAAACAAACACTCGCCAAGTATAAACAATTAGACAAAAGAGGCACCACCACCATCAGCACCGCTTTCGTAGTCGCTTTTGGACGAACTTTTAAATCAGGCAGAATCAATTTACCCGTCAATATGTACATCGCTACGGCAGCCAATAGCTTACGCGTAGGACTCACCATTGGCTGGAATGCAAAAAAAATCAATAGCTAACATAAAAAACATATCTTTTCACTAAATTCAATAACCATGAACAATTCAATCACACTTAACAACTGGCACACCATTGAATTAAAAGAGATGATGAATACATTTCATGCTCATTTTCCGACGGCTCAACAGATGCCCAATATACAGTTGGTAAAAGAATTGCAATCGCTCAAACAAGCAAGCTTAACATTGATAGAAAACAGAACAGAATCGACTGTTTATCAGATCATAGAATCCGGAACCGTCTATCAAGTATTTGCTAGTGGCACATTCGATGAATTTGAATCTTATGAAGAATATACCAAAGCACAACCTATCGATAAATTGCAGTAATTGATGTGTAAACCAAACGATATCAATCAACCTATCATACACCCATAAAATCTATTAAAAAAACATGAACCCTATGAAAAACTTATTGCTATTTGCGCTACTAGGTACGAGCATAGCCGTCCATCAAAGTTGTAAAAAAGAAAACAATACAACACCTGCTACGGTTAACAACAACACGGCAACCTCCACTGCAAACGATGTAGACGAAGCCGCCATCAAAGCCTCCTTTAGCGATCTATTACGTTCACTAGGTAACACATTAAGCCATACCCAAAACATAGGCATCTTAAGCCCATCAACTAGCAAATTTAATTTTATCAAAAAGAATTTGGACGACCTCCCCTTACCCGAATGTGGTAGCTATACAGAAACCCGCAACGACACCGAAATAATCACTATCATTGATTACGGCAACGGTTGCAGCATGGGCGGAACAACCCAAAGCGGTAAAATAACCACTATTGAAAACCTGAATCACAAAACCACAACCATCATTTTTACCAATTACGCAAGCAACTCAGAAACCATGAACGGCAGCATCACACAAAATGATAATGGTTCAACAGAACAAGATATAACCTATCAAAACGGGAATGAAAAATTCGTGTTCAAAATTTCCACAAGCATCAATATGAATGCAAATGGCGAAACCATACCGCATTTTTCCGGTAGCATAGCTGGCACGCATGAAGGAAAAACATTCAGTTACAACGCCACTAACCTATCTGGTACATCTGCTTGTGGCATCGATGCACCCTTATCAGGAACGTTAGAAATTATGATAGGAACAGAAAAAGTAAACCTCAATTTCGGCTCAGGCGAATGCGACGAAAAAGTAACCGTCAGCTATAAAGGAGCAACCGAAACCGTTTTGTTGAAGGACATTGGCAATTTATTCCTTTTTTAACTTTAACGGTATCATGGTATCGGTTATGAACGATAATCAAAAAAGGGGGTGTCTCAAATTTGTTTTGAGACACCCCCTTTTTTAATCACTAAACCAACAACAAACTACGCATACAAAGGGAACTTATCCATTAGTTCATTCACTTTTTTACCTATTTTCTTAAGATGAATCTCATCATTTGGAGCAGAAATAACACCGTCAATTAATTCAACTATCTTTAACATTTGTTTCTCTTTCACTCCACGAGAAGTGATAGCTGCTGTTCCAATACGAATACCAGATGTAACAAAAGGCGACTTATCGTCAAAAGGAACCATATTCTTATTAACCGTAATATGAGCCTTACCTAAAGCCTCTTCCGCTAGCTTGCCAGTTATACCCTTATTTCTTAAGTCAATCAACATCAAATGATTGTCTGTACCTCCCGATATAATTTTATACCCTAAACTCGTAAATGCATCTGCCAACACTCGAGCATTTTCTTTAACTTGAATAATATATTTCATATAGTGCTCTCCCAAAGCCTCTCCAAAGGCTATCGCTTTGGCTGCGATGATATGTTCTAATGGACCACCTTGCATACCTGGAAAAACGGCAGAATCTAATATCGACGACATCATTCTTAATTCTCCTTTTGGTGTTTTCAACTTCATCGGATTTTCAAAATCGGCCCCTAGCAAAATCATCCCACCTCGAGGTCCTCGCAAAGTCTTATGGGTAGTTGTCGATACAATATGACAATGCGGCATAGGATCATTCAAAAGACCTCTAGCTATAAGTCCAGCAGGGTGCGAAATATCGGCCAGCACTAGAGCACCTATCTCGTCTGCAACTTTTCTTATTCTCTCATAATCCCAGTCTCGAGAATAAGCAGAAGCACCGCATATAATTAACTTAGGTTTTTCTCTTAACGCAATTTCTTCCAACTGAACATAATCAACCAAGCCAGTTTCGGGATGCACACCATAAAAGAAAGGTTTAAAATATTTACCAGAAAAATTCACTGGCGAACCATGAGACAAATGCCCTCCATGAGATAAATCAAACCCCAATATTTTATCTCCAGGCTTCAATAAGGCTAAAAAAATAGCGGCATTCGCCTGTGCTCCTGAATGAGGTTGCACATTTGCCCATGCGGCATTAAACAATTTCTTGGCTCTTTCTATAGCAATGTTCTCAATTTCATCAACAACTTCACATCCCCCATAATACCTTTTACCAGGTAAGCCCTCCGCATATTTATTGGTCAAAACAGAACCCGCAGCTTCCAACACTTGGGGGCTTACAAAATTTTCAGAAGCTATCAATTCAATTCCAGTCTGTTGACGCACTAATTCTTTTTCAATTAGCCCAAAAATCAATTTATCTTTTTTCATACATATATATCATTTAAAATCAAACTCGAGCAACAAAATAAACGTTTTTCTTAACAAAAAACTCCCTAAACATTAAAAACAGGATAGCAAAGCTAAATATTTCATTAGAATATAATTATTCAGTTGTATTTATTTTTTCATGGACTTCATGCGTGCTTCGCAAGTTGTTTTTAATTTGACCAATGAAATGCCTAACCATTATTCATTAGTGTTTTGTCTTTAATCGTATTCATGACTGCGAAGCGCTGATTATGCAAAGCATTTATTCATTAGTGTTTGTTTTTCTTAGTGTATTCATGCATCTTCGATGTATTCAGTTGTGTTTCCTTTTCTTATCAGGACTTCATGAACCTTCGGTGTCATCATCGGTTGGAAAGAACCCAATCATGGACATTTCGTCAGAATATAATTTATTTTAACCCTAACACCACGCTCAACTTCGAGATAAAAGCAGCTGTTTATCATCACATCTAACGATATGCTTTGCAATTGAAAATATTTTATCAAAAGATGAACAAGTAACCTACTTTAGCGAAACTAGACCTATCCGTTTGTATAATTACTTAAGACAAAAAATTGAATTTTGAATGTTTTAACTTTAACTTTGGCTGTATCTTATGATTAAGCAAACCTATATCAAATTTCGTGCAATCCTGCTCACAACATTGTTACACGGCATTGTATTATTACTATGCTATTTGACAATTATTAAACAACCACAAAAGACAGAAGACGAAATAGGAACAGGAGGCATTGTTGTTAACTACGGATTTGATGAAGAAGGCGCAGGAAAAGACCTCAACAATACCGACGAAATAGCACAATCAAATACCCCCATAAATAATCCAGCGGATCAAGTTGTCAACCCAGAGCAAATTCCTTCAAACAATAAGGCAAACTCCAATCCAAACAATATTGTTACTCAAAATATTGAAAACGCCCCACCCATTCCCTCCCAAGCAACCACAAGCAACTCATTAAATACTAATAATAACCCTATTGCCCAAAAAAAAACCGTCAACGCCGATGCTTTATTCAAAGCTCACCAACCTAAAGGGGCAAGTAAGGGGGATGGCAATACGAACAAATTAGGTAATCAAGGCTCAAACAACGGCGACCCTAATACAGCAAACTATGGAGAGGGGGGCTCAGGTAACGGAGCAGTAAAATTAGATTTAGATAATCGACGTTTTATAGTAAGTCCTCGCATTCAAGATGATGGACAAAGCCAAGGTCGTATAGTAATTGAGATTAGAGTAGACAAAAGTGGAACCGTTATCTATGCAAGAGCGGGCGATAGAGGTACTACCATTTCAGACAATCAACTTTGGAAAAAATGTGAAAATGCTGTGCTAGGAGCTCGGGTAAACCCATCAAATTTCGCACCTGAAACTCAGTCTGGAAAGGTCGTATTTCATTTTAAAGTTCGGTAAATTTAACACTGAATAGCTTATTTTGAACATTTTAACAATTTTCGATTTCCACTTTGATTATCGAAAATCAACGTTGACATCTAATATATTCTAACAATAAAACACATTAGCAACCAATGATTTTCTGATGATTCGCAAAAACATCGTTATAACAGGAGCAAGCACTGGCATTGGATTAGAAACAGCTCGAAGCTGTGCATCAAACTCTCCATGCACTATTATTGCCATTTATCGCTCAGACGACAAATTGCAAAATATCAAAAATATTATCCCAACACTCCCAAGCAATTCTTCCATCATACCATTCAAATTCGACATAACTACTCATTCTCAGCAATCGTTATTTGATTTTATTCAAAAAACCATGCAAAACGTTGATATCCTCATCAACAACGCAGGTACGCTTACCATAAAACCATTTACAGAACTTACTAGAATAGATTTCACCAAGCAGTGGGAAACTAATTTTTTGGGTACAGCACTAACCATTCAAACACTTATTCCTTTATTAAACCAAAATAGCCATATTGTAAATATCGGAAGCATGGGGGGAATACAAGGTAGTAGTAAGTTTTCAGGATTAGCAGGTTATTCTTCCTCAAAAGGAGCGATCCATATTCTTACCGAATGTTTAGCTCAAGAATTAGAAGAGCGAAAAATAAAAATCAACTGCTTAGCCTTGGGTGCAGTGCAAACAGAAATGCTATCATTAGCCTTTCCTAACTATAAAGCACCTATTACTGCAACAGAAATGGGTAGATTTATCGCAGATTTTTCAATTAACGGACACCAATACTTTAATGGCAAAATATTACCCGTAGCCACATCAACACCCTAACACATTCAATCAGTTTCCTCTTCTATGAAGCAGAACGATTACGATGTCTGTGTAGCAAATTCACTGCCAATCGATTTAAATTTAAATTTTTAGCTTTCAACAAGACTAATAAATGGAACAATAAATCGGATGCTTCATTCACTAAATCGTCTTCCGTTTCGTTTAATGCAGCAATAACGGTTTCAACAGCCTCCTCTCCTACTTTTTGAGCTATTTTATTTAACCCCTTCATTTTCAAATGATGGATATATGACTGCTCAAGAGAAGAATCATCAAAACGTTCTGTAATAACGCGCTCTAACTGAAAAATAAAATTATGATTAAACTCCGTATTAAAACAACTACGAGCCCCTGTATGACAAGTATGACCTACAGGAATAACCTTAATCAATAGTGTATCATTATCACAATCAACTGCAATATGAGATACATTTAAATAATTGCCGCTTTCCTCTCCCTTAGTCCAAAGCCTATTTTTAGTTCGCGAAAAAAAAGTAACACGTCCTTCAATAAGGGTTTTCTCATAAGCCTCTTTATTCATAAAACCAAGCATCAGCACCTCTAAAGTACATTCATCTTGGATAATGACAGGCACTAATCCTCCTAATTTCTCAAAATTAATTTTTTGCATTACCATGAATAAATTTAAACCCACATTCTGTGGGTTTAAGCAACAAAAACATACGACTAAATTATCTGACTGCTATAGGTACATAAGTACGGTCAGTATGGCCAATATAGACCTGCCTTGGTCTTCCAATAGGTTCTTTCTGTTCTCTCATTTCCTTCCATTGTGCAATCCAACCAGGTAAACGACCTAATGCGAACAAAACAGGAAACATATCTGTAGGAAACCCTAATGCCCGATATATAATACCTGAATAAAAATCTACATTGGGATATAATTTTCTCTCTACGAAGTAAGAATCATTTAACGCAAGTTCTTCTAAATTTTTAGCCATTTCTAATATTGGGTCATTTACTCCCAACTTGGTTAAAACATCATCACAAGCTTTTTTAATGATTTTAGCTCTAGGATCGAAATTCTTGTAGACACGATGACCAAACCCCATTAACCTAAACGGATCATTTTTATCCTTAGCTTTATTAATCCACTTTTCTGCAGAACCACCGCCAATTTTTATTTGCTCAAGCATTTCAATAACAGCCTGATTGGCACCTCCATGCAATGGACCCCAAAGAGCTGAAATACCCGCAGAAACAGACGAATACAAATTACATTCAGAAGAACCCACTATCCTAACAGTAGACGTAGAACAATTTTGTTCGTGATCAGCGTGCAATATCAATAACTTATCCATGGCAGACACTACAACTGGGTCTATTAACACCTCTTCTGTGCGTTGACCAAAAGTCATGTTCAAAAAATTTGCTACATAGTTTAACTTATTCTGAGGATAAATAATCGGGTGACCTAAAGATTTTTTATATATCCAAGATACAATAGTTGTCATCTTTGCCAACAACTTAATAATCGTTAAGTCTAGTTCCTCCACAGTCGGATGAGGGTGTAACGATTCAGGATAAAATGCAGAAAGCGAACATACCAAAGATGACAACTGACCCATCGGATGAGATTTCGAAGGAAAACCATCGAAAAATTTCTTCATATCTTCATGAATGAGTGTATGACGGCTAATCTGATACAAAAAAGCATTTAATTGGTCCTTATTAGGCAAATTTCCGTATACCAACAAATAAGCCACCTCTATGAAAGTAGATTTTTCCGCTAACTCTTCTATAGAATAACCTCTGTACTTTAAAATACCTTTTTCTCCATCCAGAAAAGTTATCGCGCTCTGCACAGCACCTGTATTTTTATATCCACTATCTAAAGTAATATAGCCTGAAACATCTCTCAACTTGGATATATCTATAGCTTTCTCTGCTTCGGTACCTATAACAACGGGTAACTCGTAACTATTTTCTTCTAACTGAAGTATGGCTTTTTCCGACATAAATGAATAATAATTAAAATGACAAACAAAAATACATTAATTAACCATAAAAAAAACGCACTATCAAGATTCTTCATTTCAATATACTGCTTAAGCACTATCAATATTTTCGTAATTATTGAAAAACTTTACACACTAGTAATAAAGTGGTTAAATGAAGAAGAATTTCAACTTGCTAAGTAATTTATTATACTTGTGGGTTTTTACTAAATGGAGAACAAAAAAATTGTCATGATAAAAAAAACGATCTTACTATTACTATGCTGGGTAGCATTTTTCAATCCCAATGAATCAAAAGCATTCGTACAAAAAAAACAAAAAGAAAATAAAAACATAGAGAATAAACGTTCCATAAAGTTCATTAAACACAAAATTACACTTAATGATATCGTAAATGGATTAAGTGCGGTATACGGAATTAACGTTACCAATCTCAAATTATACAATACAAAAAGTAATTTCAATATTGGAGATAGTATCGTTATACCCGCAGATAGCATAAAGACGGGATCACGGAAGGCTAAATCTTCGATTGATGACGAAGGTGTTGTTTGGACTAAGCGAGATACCGTATTTGTAATAAAAATGGATACTTCTTCTTTAAATCATATAAAACCATCCAGTTTTACTTTAAACAATTCTACGCCAACGTTCAGCAATACAACGTCTATTTTATCTTTGCCTAACGACAATTCAAATATCAACTTAACTCACAATCGTACACCTGAACCGAAAAATAAACCAAAAAAGGAGCTCCTAAAAGAAAACACACCAATAATTACATACACTGTAAAAAGTGGCGATAATATTGGGACAATCGCAGAAAATTTTAACACTACAGTAGAAGAAATAAAAAAGTTAAATAAACTTCGAAAAGCGAAAATTTTAGTTAATCAAAAATTAAAAATACGTAGCAATAGTTTAGACACACTAAACTCGAGCAATCTAACAAGTTTACCAAAAACCATTAAGACTCCCTTAGAAGACAATCCTACGTTACATCAAAAACGTATTACTACCCTATATCGTGTAAAACGAGGGCAAACTCTCAGCGGAGTTGCCAAAAAATTTAACACAGAAACAGACAGCATAACTATTTGGAACAAATTAAGCTCCGATAGAGTACAAGCCGGTCAAATGTTAAAAATAAAAACGTTGAAGTATGTCGAGATTAATAGAAAAAAGCAAACTGAAGATGATAAAAACCCTTTAGAACAAGCCATACCATCTCTCGCGGAAGATAATTTCGGAGATGATTACTCTAAAGAAGATAGTCTATTGATAGCAAACGCTACCTCTGAAAGAAAAATAACCGTCAATCAATATGGACTTAGAGAAGTTAGTGAAAAAGGTGTTGCTCAATGGATGCCTCACGAACAACTTAGTGAAAATAAAAGTTTAGCACTACACCGTACAGCCCCCATTGGAACGGTAATGAAAGTCTCTAACCCTAGAACAGGACGAAGCGTATTCGTAAAAATAGTTGGTAAATTTTCAGAAACAAATCTTACCAAAAATTCGATATTAATTGTATCCAAATCGGCTGCTATTGCCTTAGGTGTATTAAAAACTGCGCACACTACAGGAAACACATTACGATTTTTGGTACACGTTACCTACGGAGCAACGAAAGAATAAATAACATTTCATGAAGTTCAAGCACAAAATATTTTTTAACCCATTCTGATGAAATGACCCTGAGCGAGTGCTCACCAACCGATAATGACACCGAAGGTTCATGAAGTCCTTAATAAGAAAAGGAAACACAACTGAATACATCGAAGATGCATGAATACCCTAAGAAAAACAAACACTAATGAATAATTTATTCTAATGAAGTTCATATCAATTGTTGCAGTTACGTTACTCATGACCTTAAAGCAAGGTTCTGCAACCCTTAAAAAATCACCCCAAGCGCCTACAATGTCCCCAAAAAAGGGAATAGGTCTGTCAGAATCAAGAGGATTTGGTGCAGCTCAACTCGATTCATTACAAGTGAGTTGGTACTACAACTGGTCGTTCACTTCCGATATACATACCAACAAGACGTATATACCCATGGTATTTTCGATTAACACCATTGAAAAAATCACAAAAAGTAAAATTATATTGGGATTTAATGAACCCGACAACAGCAATCAATCCGATATCTCTATAGATATGGCTTTAGACTATTGGTCTGCACTAGTACAAAATGCCGACAGAGTAGGTAGTCCTGCAACAGCAGGCAACCCTACTCAATCAGAAGGATGGCTATACCTATTTATGCAACACAAACCTACCGTAGACTTTATTACCATGCACTGGTATAAAGGATGTAACATTCAAAAATTTATTGAGGATGTAAAAAACGTAATAGACACTTACCACATGCCCGTTTGGATTACAGAGTTTGCCCCCCAAACAGTAGCAGAAAGTGCTCAAAAACCGCACAAATACACAGCCGAGCAAGTAGTGGAGTTTATCAAAAAAGCCATTCATTTTTTAGAACAAGAACCTATGGTCGAAAAATATGCTTGGCACGATTCAAAAACAGGTAATTGTGCAATATTTACCGACAAAGGCGAATTAACTCTTATCGGTAAA
>CANJWF010000029.1 GCA_947478315.1 Sphingobacteriaceae bacterium
GAACTGTATCGTTTTAGTATGGGTCATAATTGAGATTCTTTAACGACAAATAATACGTTTTTATTAGATTGTTTTCTAGGCTCTTGAGTCATTTATTTTGACGACTGTAAACAAAATTAGACTAATTTTACTTAAAAAGTATCTCTTGCTCAATTTTGTATTTTATCTATCATTTTTATGGCAGAATCGTTTGACACTTCGGCATTTCCATTATCAACTTTCTCAGCAAACCATCGTCTTGAATTTTCATTGTCAGAGAGAGCACGCCATGGGCTGTTGAGGGCATTAAAGCCCGAGCAATATTTAATTGATTTTTGTTCGAATGATTATTTAGGATTTGCTAACTCTGTTGAGTTAAAACAGCTTGTTAAAGATAATTTCAATCGTAATGATGATGCGAAAATGGGTTCTACAGGTTCAAGACTTTTAACGGGAAATAGTGATTATGCTGAAGGGTTAGAGTGTGAAATTGCTCAATTTCATGTTGCGGAAGCGGGGTTGTTATTTAACTCTGGTTATGATGCTAATGTTGGACTGTTTTCGTGCATTGCTCAAAGAGGAGATACTATCATCACGGATGAATTTATACATGCGTCTATTATTGATGGGGTGCGTTTGAGTTACGCCAATCGTTATACCTTTAAGCATAATAATTTGCATAGTTTAGAAGAAAAATTACGTTTGTCAAAAGGGCTTGTTTTTGTTGTGGTAGAAAGTGTATACTCTATGGATGGGGATGAAGCTCCGTTGTTGGAAATTTTAAATTTAACAAATCGTTACGGAGCCAATTTAATTGTAGATGAGGCGCATGCAACTGGTGTTTTTGGGTTACAGGGGAGGGGTAAAGTATGCTTAGAAAAATTAGAAAAAGATATTTTTGCTCGAATAGTAACTTTTGGGAAGGCATTAGGCTGTCATGGTGCTATCGTTTTGGGAAGCCGCACATTGCGTAATTATCTAATCAATTTTTCGCGTTCTTTTATTTATACCACGGCATCGTCTTTTCATAACTTGGTAAGTGTTAAGTGTGCCTATCAGTTGTTGGCACAAACAAATAGCAGTCAAAAACTTTTTCACAATATATCATTATTCAGATCTCTCTGTAAAAATAAATTTCAACGTTTCCTCTGCGTTGATAGTGATAGTGCAATTCAATGTATCATAGTTTCGGGGAATGAAGCGACTAAAAAGTTATCTATTTATCTGCAAGAGCAGGGCTTCGATGTAAGACCTATATTAAGCCCTACGATTCCTGTAGGACAAGAGCGGTTAAGAATCTGCTTACATAGTTTTAACACAGATGAAGAAATTACTTCATTAATAGACCAAATTAAATGTTACGAACTCGATAATCTAAAATGATACATGAAAAATAATGTTTCACTAACCTCTTTCGGAGCGGCACAAACAGTTACAGGATCTAAGCATTTATTGCGAACTCCTGAACTTACTATTTTAATAGATTGTGGTCTTTTTCAGGGTATCAAAGAATTAAGGCTGAAAAATTGGCAGCCACCTGAAGTTAATCCTGCTGAAGTTGATGTTGTTATTATCACGCATGCACATCTTGATCATTGTGGATACTTACCTCTTTTTGTAAAAAATGGTTTTAGGGGTCGTATTCTAATGACTCCACCAACAGCCGAATTGGCCGCTATTATTCTAAAAGATAGTGCCGAGATACAGGAGGAAGATGCAGAAAAAGTCAATAAATATGGTTACTCTAAACATGCCATTGCGAAGCCTCTGTATACTGTAAAAGATGCGGAACGAGCCATTGCTCAATTTGAGACGGTAGAGCATAGCGTATCGGTTCAATTATCAGATAATGTTGATGTTGTATTTAGAAAAAACGGACATATTTTGGGGGCATGCAGTGCTTGTTTGTCCGTATATGGTAAATCTATTGTCTTTTCTGGAGATATTGGACGTTATGATTCGGATTTATTATTACCTCCATCTCATATTGGAGATGCTGATTTTGTGGTGATGGAATCTACTTACGGGGCGAGATTACATCAAGAGGAAGATGTGTTTGAGTGTTTGGCAAAAATTATTAATAAGACTATTTGGAAAGGAGGAACGGTATTGATTCCGTGCTTTGCTGTGGGTAGGGCACAGGAGTTGATGCATGCCATTAATCAACTCAAACAAGAGTCGAGAATTCCTCATCATTTGCCCGTGTTTTTAGACAGTCCAATGGCTGCGGAGGCGACAGATGTTTTAAGTCGGTATCCCCATTGGCATAAGTTAACAGCAGAGCAATGTAAGCGAGTTTGCCATGAGGTAATTATTAATAAAGACTGGCATGGTACCGAAAAAATAATGAACGATAAAGGTCCAAAAATCATCTTGTCTGCCAGTGGAATGTTATCGGGAGGTCGTATCTTAGAGTATGTAAAACATTATGCGCCTCATACACATCATACCATTTTACTCGTAGGTTATCAAGCAGAAGGTACACGTGGCAGAGCTTTACAGAATGGGTCAAGAATATTGAAAATACACGGAAAAAGTGTACAGGTGAATGCAAGAGTAGAAACTATTTCTAGTTTATCTGCTCATGCAGATCAGTCAGAATTAATAAAATGGTTGGATACCGCATTCTCACGTAAACCCGAAAAAATATTTTTAGTGCATGGAGATCATGACGCTCAACAAGTTTTGAAAAATAAATTAATTGAAGAACGAGGTATGGATGTATACATACCTCAACAGAATGAAGAAATTAAATTGTTTTCCACTGAATAGCATCATCTAGATGATTAGTGACGATTATTTGAAGGAGTGTTTTTGGCGGTATGGATTATCTTTTTTAAGATTCTGAAGTGTAAGAACTTAAACTTTCTTCTTCGTCGGAATATTAAATTTTGACGAAGAAGAAAGTTTAAATAGGATTTTTGGGATTGCAGGTTATTCCGATTTAAAGTTTTTTAAGGTAGTTATCAGCGTGTTATTTTCATCCTCTGTTCCAACAGTTATTCTTAGGCAACCTTCACAAAGAGGCACTTTGCTTCTACTTCTTACTACAATACCATTCTCTAAAAGATACTGATAAACCCTGTCGGCATCTTGAAATTTGACCAATAAAAAATTACTGTCTGAAGGATAAATATTAATTACTAAGGGAAGTTGAATTAATTCTCTTTCTAGTTTTTTACGACTTTCAACCAATATTTTAATTCGCTCATTCACTAAATCTACCTGTTGCAAGGCTTCAATTCCCAAATTGATAGCCGCATCACTCATGTTATATGGCGGTTTAACGATGTTTAAATAATGGATAATTTCTTCTGATGCAAATGCAATTCCTATTCTTAAGCCAGCTAATCCCCATGCTTTGGAAAGAGTTTGTAGCACGATTAAATTAGGATATGCTGTCAACTCTTTTATAAATGAGTGTTGTTGTGCAAAATTGATATAAGCTTCATCTACAACCACAATACCTTCGAAATGAGTTAAAATGGTTTCTACATCCTCTCTGTTTAAACATGCGCCCGTTGGATTATTAGGAGAACATAAGAAAATAATTTTAGTATGTTCATCAATGTAATTAGGGATATGCTCCATGTCTAACTGAAAATCGGGCAAAAGGCTTACTTTGCGAACTTCTACACCATTTACCTTGCCCCATATCTCGTATAAATCAAAAGTGGGAGGAAACATTAAAAAATTATCCCTACCAGGTTCACAAAACACTCGAATGATTATGTCTATAATCTCATCGCTACCATTTCCGATAAATTGATGTGTTGCTGGCATTCCTTTTACTTTTGCAATTTCGGCCTTCAATTTCCATTGCATAGGATCTGGATAACGGCTATAATCAGTTTCTATAGGAGAGCCTAAGCTGTTTTCGTTTGCGTCTAAGAAAATAGATGCTTCTCCACTAAACTCGCTACGTGCTGATGCGTACGGTTTTAAATTGGAAATATTGGCACGAGTCAGGGATGATATTGGAGAGGTGGTTTTGTTGGTCATGATGTAATGAAGGTTAAGATGAATAGTTTTTTAAGATAGAATTTAACTACATATCCATATTTTTTCGAAAAGACATGGCATTTTTATGAGCGTCTAGTCCTTCGATGGATGCTAAGATTTCAACGGTGTTAGCAATGCTGCCCACTCCTTGTTTGTTAATATGTTGAAATGTTATTTTTTTGAGAAAACTGTCTAAAGAAACTCCTGAATAACTTTTTGCGTAACCACTTGTGGGTAGTGTGTGGTTCGTTCCTGAGGCATAATCACCCGCACTTTCTGGAGTTAAATGACCTAAAAACACCGAGCCTGCATTGGTAATTTTAGGTATCATCTCTTGCCACTGATTCATCGCTACAATGAGATGCTCAGGGGCGTATTCGTTGCTGAAAGCAAGGGATTGTTGTTGATTTTCTGTGATTACTGCGTAAGAGTTTTCAAGAGCTTGCTTCGCTATTAGTTTTCTTGGTAAATGTTCTATTTGTTGCTTTAGCTCTTCGTTTACTTGATCAAGTAGCGAAGCAACATGTGATACTAATATACACTGACTGTCTAAACCATGTTCGGCTTGGGCAAGTAAATCTGCTGCAACTAATTTGGCATTAGCGGTTTCATCGGCAATAATTAACACTTCAGATGGACCTGCAGGCATATCAATGGCAGTATTTGAATTTGCTTGAACAAATTGTTTGGCATAAGTAACGTAGCGGTTACCTGGTCCGAAAATTTTGTCTACTTTCGGAATAGATTCGGTGCCGAATGCCATGGCTGCAATGGCTTGGGCGCCTCCTACTAAATAAATTTTATCGATACCTAATAAGGTTGCACAAAAAGCTATATAAGCATTTACAAGACCTGTTTTTTGAGGAGGGCTACACACAATAATCTCTTTACAACCTGCCAATTGAGCAGGGATGGCTAACATGAGAAAAGTACTTGGTAATACGGCCGTTCCTCCAGGGATATACAATCCTACTTTTTCAATCGCTCTATTTTCTCTCCAACATTGCACTCCCAACATCGTTTCTGTTGGAGTCTCTTGTTGTAATTGGGTTTGATGAAATTTTTTGATATTCTGGTAGGCAACAGTAATTGCGGCTCGTTCAGCAGCGTTTACCGAAATGGCTAACTCTTGTAGTTGTTCCTTTTCAATAAATAACTTTGATAAATTTATTGAGTCGAACAGTTGGGCATATTTGAGTAGTGCATTATCTCCTTCTTGTTGCACTTTTTTAATAATTTCTACCACTGTTTTGTAGATATCGTTATCGGTATTGGCGTTATTACGTTTGCACAATAACTGGATATCAGAGATAGACAATTGGGTATAAATGTATGGTCGAAGCATTGAATGGTAAAGAAAAAATTAGCGTGAAAATTAAATTCTTTTTTAATAGCTATACATCTTACAGATTTAGAGGATAATTTTTTCAATAGGCATTACAACAATTCCCTGTGCACCAGCTAATTTTAGTTGATTTATCTTTTTCCAAAAATCTTTTTCGGATATTACAGTGTGTACCGCAACCCATTCATTTTCTAATAAGGGCACTACTGTTGGACTTTTGATACCGGGTAAAAGTGCTTTAATAGCTTCTACGTGTTTAGATTCACAGTTGAGTACCACATATTTAGTCTCTTTAGCACGTAGTACCGATTGTACTCTTTGTTGTAATTCTTGTATGAGTGGGTTTTCTTCATTTTTTCTGCCAATCAAAATGGCTTCCGAATGTAACACGTCCAGAAAAGGTTTTAGTCCGTTACTTTTTAAAGTACCACCTGTGGATACTAAGTCGCAGATAGCATGGCTTAATCCCAAGCCTGGAGCAATTTCAACCGAACCCGATATGGTTCGAATATCAGCATTAATATTTTTTTCGATTAAATATTTTTTTAGAATAATGGGATAAGAGGTAGCAATGGCTTTACCATTCAAATCTTCTAGTGTCGTAATATCACTTTGGATAGGAATAGCTATCTTTAAAGAGCATTTGCCAAATCCTAAACGTTCTATGTAGGCGACGTCTACCTGTGTCTCTCCAATCACATTTTCGCCCACAATACCTAAGTCCGCAATGCCGTCTTGCACATACTCTGGAATATCATCGTCTCGTAGAAAGAGAATTTCTAGTGGAAAATTTGCAACAGTAGAGATTAATGAACTTTTATAATTTTCGAAAGTTAATCCGCAATTTTTTAAAAGTTCTACTGATTTTTCGTTTAATCTACCCGATTTTTGGATAGCTATTTTTAATGTTTTCAAAACTAAATAGGGATTACTTTAACGATAAGCAAACTAAGGTTGCGCAAAGGTAAGAATTACCACAAAACTAAACGTATTATATTTGGGTAACCGTGTATAGCTGCATAAGCATACGGTAGAAAGATTTCTTACTTTGTGAGCATTTTACGAGATATACATAAATTAATCAATAGCGATGGGCATGCCTAGCCAAACAACAGTACTAATTTTTGATGAATGGTGTGGATTCTGTGTGAGGGGTATCCATTTTTTGTCTCAAAAGGATAAGAGCGGGCGGATACGATTTCTTGCATCTCAATCAGAAGAAGCTCAACATCTATTAAACAAACATGGATTGGTGTTTAATGACTTAAATAGTCTTGTTTATGTACAGTCTGATAGATATTATTTGAAATCGACAGCAGTTTTACACTTGGTAAAAGATTTGGGAGGCTATTGGTCGTGGGTATTTGTGATAATGATATTAGTGCCGCGCTACGTCCGTGATTGTGTATACGATTATATAGCGCGACATCGTTACTGTATCATGAAACCCAACCATACGTGAAACTTTTTTAATACGCACGTTGGTTAATGCCTTCTTTCCAATTGATGAATGCTTTGTTTACTACTTTGTTTCCTCCTGGGGTAGGATAATTTCCCGAAAAATACCAATCTCCAGTATGTTCTGGGCAAGCCGAATGTAAATTGTCTAACGTTTGATAAATAATTTCAACTTCTGCGTTTAAATCTACTGGAGTTACAATTTTGGTGATTTCTTTGGCGATTTCATGGTCCGAAAAAGGAGCATATAATTCTTTTACATGATTAATAACCTGCTCTTTAGGAGCATGTTCTTGTTCTTTGCATTTCTTGTATACATCTTCGATAAGATGTGCTTTTTGAGATTTTCTTAATAATGCAATGGCCGCTTCAAATGCTACAAAATCGCCCATTCTAGACATATCTATTCCGTAGCAGTCTGGATAACGGATTTGTGGTGCCGATGATACAATGATGATTTTTTTAGGTTTAAGTCGGTCAAGCATTTTCAAAATGCTTTGTTTGAGGGTGGTTCCTCGTACAATAGAATCATCCAATACCACTAATGTATCTTTGTGTTTTTGCACAATGCCGTAGGTGGTATCATAGATATGTGAAACCATATCCTGTCTGTCTGCATCTTGGGTAATGAAAGTACGCATTTTAGCATCTTTAATAGCTATTTTTTCAACCCGTGGTGCGATGTTTAATAATTCTTCTAAAGCCAGGTCTGTTAAGGCTTCTTTTCGATTTAATAAAATATTTTTTTGTTGCTGTTTGATATACTTATGAATGCCTTCTACCATGCCATAAAAGGCAATTTCGGCCGTATTGGGGATGTAAGAAAAAACGGTATGCTTTAAATCGTAGTTAACGGTTTTTAAAATTTGGTCACAGAGTAACCTTCCTAAGTACTTACGTTCTTTATAAATTTTAGCATCGCTTCCTCTCGAAAAATAAATGCGTTCAAATGAGCATGATTTTTTTTCGGTAGCTTCTTTAAACGATTCTTCTGCGATGTACCCGTTTTTCTTTACGATGAGCGCGTGTCCAGGTTGTATTTCAAAAATATCTTCTGCGGGAATGTTGAAGGCAGTTTGTATAGCTGGTCGTTCTGAAGCCGCTACTACAATTTCGTCGTTTTGGTAATAAAAGGCAGGTCTGATGCCTGCGGGGTCTCGCATGATGAAGGCATCGCCATGTCCGAAAATACCACAGAGGGTATAGCCTCCATCCCAACTCTTGGCTGAGCGTTTTAATATTTTAGCTACATCTAGGTGCTCTGCAATTAATCTTGTAATTTCTATATTGCCATAGCCTTCGTTTTTGAATTTATTGAAAAGTTCTTGATTCTCAGAATCAAGAAAATGTCCTATTTTCTCTAAAACAGTGACCGTGTCGGCTCTTTCTTTTGGATGTTGCCCTAATGCAAATAGTTGCTGTATTAATTCGTCAACATTCGTCATGTTGAAATTTCCCGCCAGTACTAAATTACGTGTCATCCAATTGTTTTGACGTAAAAAGGGATGACAATTCTCTATACTGTTTTTTCCATGTGTGCCGTAGCGGAGGTGTCCCATTAATACTTCGCCAATAAAACTCATGTTGTCTTTTAACCAAGCGGCATTTTGCATCAATTCGGGAGAGAGGTCGCTAAATTTCTTTTGAGCGTAGGCAAAAATATCGGCAACTGCATTTTTTTCCATCGAGCGATATCTGCTGATGTATCGATTACCGGGTGTTGTATCTAGTTTAATAGTGGCAATGCCAGCGCCGTCTTGTCCCCGATTATGCTGTTTTTCCATCAAGAGATACAATTTGTTCAATCCGTAAAGTGCAGTGCCGTATTTTTCTTGATAAAAACTAAGGGGTTTTAGTAAGCGGATAAAAGCAATTCCGCATTCGTGTTTGATTTGATCGCTCATGGTAAAAAATGAACCCAAAAATAGGGTTTTTACTTCGTAATACCGTTATATGCTGTGTATAATCTTACTTTTTGCTAACATTGTTTTTGGTCTTGATTAAACTAGGGTGTTTGTGCACATATATTTTTTACCTTTGCTCTTTCAAGTGATTATAAATTAAGTCAAATCTGAAATTAAAACAGATTATGATGTAAGTATTGAGAGATGCTTAAAAATCTTGGAGAGAGGTGTTAAGTGCAGAATTAGATAATTTTAACCAAGTGATAGGCAGGTGGCAGGTGTAACAGGTAAACGTAAAGAACATTAACCAAATAATTATACATATCCGAATGAAATTTTTTGCAGAGCAGAGAGCTGAAGTAATGAAGCATATTGAAACTTATATGCTGAAAAAAATGCACGATTTTTTAACACCTATAGAAGAAATTTGGCAACCAGCAGATTTATTGCCAGATGCCTCTAAAGATACTTTTTTTGAAGAAGTGAAAGAGTTACAGGCAGGAGCTAAGGAGTTATCGTATGATTTGATGACTGTGTTAATCGGAGATACCATTACGGAAGAGGCTTTGCCTACCTATGAATCTTGGTTAGCTTTAGTTGAAGGTGTTTCTCATGATGAAGCAGGGGGCTGGATGCGTTGGATGAGAACATGGACCGCAGAAGAAAATAGGCATGGCGATTTGCTCAACAAATATTTATATCTTTCTGGACGTGTTAACATGCGGGAGGTTGAAGTTTCTACGCAATATCTTATTGCAGATGGGTTTGATTTAGGTACTGCGTGCGATCCGTATCGTAGTTTTATCTATACTTCTTTTCAAGAGACGGCCACAACGATTTCTCATCGTCGTGTGGCGAGTTTTGCCAAACAGGCAGGCGATAAGCTGTTGGCTAAAATGTGTGGTGTTATAGCTTCCGATGAAGTTCGGCATGCCAAAGCGTACAAAGATTTTGTTAAACAGATTATGCAAGTTGACGTGAATGAGGTATTGGTTGCTTTTGAAGATATGATGCGTAAAAAAATTGTAATGCCTGCTCATTTTCTCCGAGAAATGGGATTGAAAATAGGACAAACTTTTGCTCCTTTTACAGACGCTGCTCAGCGTTTGGGTGTTTATACCTCCCATGATTATGTTGATATTCTTAAAATGCTTACTGAAGAATGGAACTTGACGAATTTAACCGAATTAAATGAAGTAGGTGAACGTGCTAGAGATTATTTACTCGAATTACCCAATCGACTCAGTCTAGTTGCTGAAAGGATGAAAAATCCAACTTTAGAGTATAAGTTTAGTTGGGTAACAGCCTAACTAAACTTTACTTGTTCTTACATTATCTACCCCCGTTTCATGTTTGGTAGTGTGTACAAATGTATTATACAATGCGTATGGCTGTTCGGTGTTATGCAAAACAACGAATCGATGTTAACTGCATATAGGTCGCATTTTTTTGCAAAAAAGTCATCCCTGCACACATAGGTAACACTTACGAGCAAACAAAGTAGAAGTATTTTAATATTCATTTATGAGCGTTTAATCGCCAATATTTAATATTAAAAATAATTCATCATACATTTAACACATTACTCCATTCTCAGGGCAAACGCATTAAAAATTCATGAGTGTTTGTAAATAAGAAATGTCCATAGCGGCTATCCTCCTTTTTCTTTTCATACTGCA